>JBJSWM010000260.1:0-6194 GCA_046085865.1 Pirellulaceae bacterium | reverse complement strand
TGAGGATGCGGTAGCAGGATCCAAGGGACCTGACGCATGGCGAGCGATTCGGGCAGAAAGCCTCGTTGGTGAGCCAGGACGCGGTCGACTTCTTCCTCGAGCGCTTGTAGCCAGGAAGGAATTTCAAAGCCGACGCCAGTGGGTTTGCGCATCAGGTCATGGGTCTCGCGCACCAGTTCCTGGAACGCTTGCGATGGCTCACCTCTTGGATCATCCGCAAGCCCCTTCATCGCCGGCGCCACGTAGGCGCGTATTCTATCGATGGTCATCGGTCGCACAAAACGCTCACCGATGCGATCGGCAATCGTCGGCATCCGCATCGCGTACTTCTCCTGCAGCTTCACCAACTGGCTTTGGTATTGATCTGCCTCCTTGGAGATCCGCTCGGCCAACGCATCCTGCCACTGACTGGCAGCTCGGGAACAACCACACCGCACCAGCACTTCGTGCGCCCAGAATACCGGTTTGAGATTCCAATGAACGCGGTCATAACGAACGCGAAGACGGAGGAAATCGAGCAGCATGTAGAGCATTTCGCCGCGATCGGATTGGGTGGTGGTTGAGTTGTAGTCGCGATACTCGGCGTAGTGGTCGATGATCACTTCCAGAACAGCAGTCAACCACTGGACAGCCTCCAGACGTTCGATCTGGCCATCGTCGATCGCCTGAAGGAGCCTTTCCACCCCTTCGCTGGCTCCTTCTTCCTTGGCCTGCCGCAACCAGGCGCTGACCCCTTGATGCAGGATCGCGCGGACGTTGCCCAGCCTGAGAAATTGCTGAGTGAACAGACCGGCGCCATAGGACTCGATGAAGGAGACCAAGTGCTTCCACGCCTTCAACTGATCGATACCTTCAAGACCGCTTAGTCGAAGTGTGCGGGCATGGGACAGCCAAGTGGCCAGCAGCGTCTCCGTCAGCCGCTCCAACCACGGAATCAGCCCCTGAGGCTCCGGTTCATGCCATCCATCCTCCATCAATTGCTCGATGCCCACCAGCGGATCCGAGGATCGCGGCGTCCTTGGGACAGCCGGTCGGTCGCCTCTGACTTAGAACGGTCGGCCTCCCAGGCCCATGCGTAGGCATTGCGAATCACCGCCTCGACCATCGCCTTGAATGCGATGCGGAACAACTCATCGAACTCCGTCACCGCGCCATCCCCAACGGGATTGCGATTCTCCATCTTCCTCGCTGACTCGAGGAGTTGAATCGATTCCTGGAACAAGCCTTGCCTTGGCAGCCAACGCAGCAGATGCGTCAGCATGCGTCTACGGGAACGAACGCGGAAGATCTCCTGCGGATCGCCACCGCGAACCAGTGGCACATAGAGCAATGCTTTTTGCTTGAGCAGCTTCAAGTACTCAGGAAAGATCTCCCCGAGGCCCTGCGGCTCCCCTGCCATCAGCGAGGAGAACATGCGGATTCCCACCCGCTGCTCCTCATCCAACTCTCCCCCTCGCATCGCTCGGGAATCGCCCGCTCCCGACTCGGTATGGATCGAAGAGAGCAGCAGCAGCATGGCGTCGGAGACTTCCACGGTGGCGTGCACGATCGCTTCCACCAGCGATTCTTTGGTGACCCGTTTCTGATCGAAAAGACTCATCGAATCGGGGTCCGATCCCCCCTTGGGGATTCGGTAGGCGTGGACCTGAGAGAGCAACTCCAGCAGGTTCTTTCGGCAGAGGCTGGCCTGCTGCCCCCATTCCTGCAGCATTTCGCGCCGATGGTTCTGCTGTGCAGAATCCACCTCCTGGCAGGCAGCCGGTCGGAGCATCGCTACCTGCCGCCACATCGTGGCCATCGCTTCCTGAAACTCTAAATGGTGCGAGATGCGTCTAGCCTCTCGCACCAGGGAATCCTGCGATTCGGTATCGACCTCAAAAAGGCTGCTGTCGACCCCATCTGCCGTGCTGTCTTCGTAAACGACGTCGTCGTACGCCGACTTAAAAAGCTCCTTGTCTGTCGACTCCTCGGACTCCTCCATTTCCCGATCTGCGTCCCAGGATGCATCTTCCGAGGAGGGTGGAGATCCTTCAGACGGATCGTCCGAAGGAGCGCTCGAGGAGGGACGTGGCGATCCCAAGCGGAACTGAACCGGCTGGAAGTATTCGCCGCCGTTGGCCTCCAAGCAGGCAAAGAATCGTTCGATCAATCCCCACCGCTGTGCCTCGTCGATGGCGGCCGACGGGTTGGATGGTAAGGGCAGTGGCGACTCGATCTCCAGTCGCATCAACGAATCCATCCAAAGTCGCGTCAAATCCGGAAACGCCGTCTTGCCGCTCCACAAACCCACCCGTTCCGCTTCGCTCAACCAGTGCACCAGCAGCGCCTGGCTGGCGACGAAATCCCGTCGCTCCAGCAGCGCTTCCACCACAAGGGCATAGGCTTTGGGGGAATCGAAAATGTCTGCGTGCTGCGCCCAAAACCGAACATCTCCGGTCGCAGCCCCTCCCCGACACCACAGCCGCAAGGCTCTTGCAACCAGCTGAGCCGACTGGAGACTTTCCTCCGGGTCGGTCGCATTCAGATCCTGGACTTGATGCGCCGCATACTTTCTCCACCAGTTGGCCAGCGACTGAAACTCCAGCTCCGCGCGGTCGCATGCCTGCGTGTCATCCCGCGCGGCGGCCTCTCGCCACAGCCTAGATTGAAACGAAAAAATCTGCTCCATCAGCGTCACTAAATCCTCGGCGCGGTGATCGATCACCGAGGCATCGGGACCGCTGGAACGCTGAAAATTGCCACCAAACCCAAGCAGATTCCAAGGGTCTACGATCGCTCCACAGGCTATCCCCCGCTCTAGCAACCCGCGCACCTGCCCTGGCACCTCCAGCGCTCGCTTCAAATCGCCACGCCGCAGTTCTTGCAACCCGCAGGTCAACAGGCAGTCGATGCGGCAAAGCAGGCGAGCCGAGGGAACACGCACATGATCGGACTCTTCCATGGCCGTCAGCGAGCTTCCCATGCGAGCAAATAGACGAGCCAACAGGACATGCTCGACCTGGCTGCCCCGGAGAATCGCCAATTGGGTGTTCAGGTGCTGTCGAGCCCCTCCAAAACTCTGGCGGCGGACTCGAGCCTCTACTTTCAGCCTCGCTCCGTGGGTCCCTTGGATCTCCTTCAGCAACAGATCGTAGAACTGATCGCGATTGCGAGCCACTGGGTCGAGAAGGCTGGCAAGGGTCACGGAGGAATCATGCGTCAAAGGCCCCGCCCCACAAATCGTCGAGGCCATCAAGACAGTCCCTGCAAGCACCGCCGCCGCCTCGGTCAACCACTCCGACGGACTCCCTTCCCCGCGACTTTCCCGCAACGCATGAATCCGGCTCAACAAAGCATCGATCGTCACCTGCTGAACAATGAAACGCCGATACAGACCCTTCTCATCAACGGTGTCGGGATCCCAGTGCCCAAAGTGATGATTGGGCCGCTTGTTCGACGGATGATCGAAGTCGTAGGCTCGCGGATCCAGCGACAGCTCATCGATGTTCTCGATATCGAAGTATGCGGCATGAAGCAGCTCTTGTGGTGTCGCCGCTAAAAGCCTCAACGTCTCGGAGATGATGCCGTGGTAGACGCCGAAGGCGACACCCGCCCCGCGAATATACAGCGGTATCGGCGCGATCCATTCATGCTCATAGGGCTCGAACTTCTTCCCCTCAAGAACGGCGATCGGTCGGTAGCCGACGAAATTGTTCAGCCGCCGGATCGCCCCCGAAACAATCCTCTCCCGCTCGTCCCATGGCCCACCCTGCAACACCACCGACTCCACCGCCCTGGCCAGAAAGAATCCGTTGAAAATCCCCTCCGGTTCCTGATGAAAGAGCAGGTCTCGGTGGAAATCGAGATATTCGGGCAACAGATGCAACCAGACCAGAGAGAGAATTTCCTGCCCCTGAATCGCATGGCGGAAGGGGCCATCCTGATTGCTCAGTTGCACTAGGTAATCTTGCATCCACTGCTGCAGCGTCAACCACGCGGGTTGCCCAGCGAAGGGGCTGACCAGCCCTGGTGTTGGTTCATTCCCGCCACCATGGATCGCTTCACCGTAAAGCCGATTGAACGCTTGATACGTATGGGCATCTGCAGGCGCGGAGGAAAAGCAAAGGTATCCCAGGACCTGCAACAGGTCAGCGTCGCGTCCGCTTCGAAGTGGCTCGACACTCACATCACGTCCCCAATGCCATCCGGCTTGACCCTCGGTGCGCTCAGCGTTGGCTCGCCATGCACCGGCGACACCTCGCGCGAATCCTCTCGCTCACCAACCCATCGCCATGTTCGATTCAATCACTCGTCTCGCTCGCTCCAGATCCGCTCCGGTCTGATTCATATAGAGCCGAATCGCCTGAACCTTGTCCCCAGTCGAATTGGCCAAACATTCGCGGGCGATGGAGCAGATCCCTTCGGAACGACTGGGGATACCCAAAGCCGATTTGGAGATCACCCAGCTATCCCGAGGCCTCCGTGTCAGTCTCAGCAAACGGTCTTCCGGGAAATAGTCCGCCAAAGTCTCTCGAGCCGCCTGCTCGTCATCCGCCCAGGTAATCATGATATGGCTGTCGGTCTCCACCTCGAAAAGCGGCATCAAACTGCCTCCTCGCAAGAAAATTGCTGACTTGGAGCCGAATCGGGCCATCCTGCCGGCCCTCACCACGCCGCAGATCCATGTCCCAAGCTTCCGGACTGCTCCCGGCACTCCCCTGAGCCATCCCCACAGAACCTCAATCCTACTCCCAAAAGGACGTTCGCCCAAGGCCTCAGACCACCCTGTCTGCCATCGCTTCCCCCCTCCATTTGGCGAACTGGATTTCAGAGGATCGCACCCCCGAGGAGTGGCGAAAGTCAATTTTCTCTCCGCCCCATGACGGGTATAGTGTTACAGGACTCGGCATGCGAGTCGTTTGGACTCGCGGGTCGACGCATCCACACCCCCTTGCGAAACAGCCTTCTTGACCGAAGGAGGCGTTTCCCTTTGCCCACGGAGTTTTTCGATGCGACTTTTCCTTTGCCTCGGGTTGGCTCTTCTCGCCGTTGCCACCACCTTCGTCCAGGACACATGCGCCCGCCAATGGTCCGATAAAACAGGCAACTACAAGGTGGAGGCGCAGCTACTATCGTTCAACGATTCGACCGTCATCCTTCTTCGCGAAGACGGGCAAAAGGTGGCGGTCGACATCGACCAGCTCAGCCAGGCCGATCAAGACTTCCTTAAGTCCGACCAGATCGCTCACCAGGCCGATAAGCCGATCAGCGAGTTTCAGACTTGGACGATGCGGGATGGCACCAAGGTGCTAGCTAAGGTGCTCGCCTACGGCCGCAAGGAACTGGTGGTCCAACAACGCAACGGCAAAATCTACTTCAACGACCAGCTGCTGGACGAAGCCGACGACGGCTACAAGAAAATCATCCCCAGGATCGTCGCTGAATTTGAGAAGACCAAGATCGATACACCAGAAGAACTACTCAAGTGGGTCCGCAAGCACCCCAACGCCAAGAAGACCTATCTCTGCGAAGGAGTCGTTCTGGAACTGGCCAACGGCAAGCAATTCGGCGTCCCGTTTTTTCTCTTCGACCAAAAGGAGATGAAGATCCTGGAACCAGGCTGGCAGGAATGGCTATCCGAGAAATCGGACGAGGAAGAGAGGGAACGCCAAAGCTTCCTTCTGCGAGCCCAAGCGCAAGCCTACCAAGACCAAATCGATGCCCAAGCCAGCCAACAGCAGCAGATCCAGATGATGCAACTGCAGATGCTGGCTGTCGCCACCGGCGTCGTCTCGATGTGGGAAGTCTGCCTCTATCCGGCCCCCGGCGTTCCAGCCCGCCCCATGTGCGTGATCGTCCCAGCTCGGGATAGCGAAATCGCCTCGCAGATGGCTCGCGCCCAATACCCAGGGTTCGGGATTGGATCGATCCGACGCGTCAGCAACTGATCGCCGCTGGCCAAGCCCCTGCATGCTCCGACCACTGCGATTTCCAACTGCCAGCTCCCAAAAGCGGGGCGGCAGCCGCCAAAAGGAACGGCAGCTGGACGCACCACCCAAGGATCCGACTGGCCCGTCCTTCTCAAG
The DNA here is from genome assembly GCA_046085865.1 of Pirellulaceae bacterium. Lineage (GTDB taxonomy): Bacteria > Planctomycetota > Planctomycetia > Pirellulales > Pirellulaceae > JBEISR01. The sequence continues at coordinate 129 of JBJSWM010000260.1, read as the reverse complement.
CGGCGGCCAGCTGGTGTGATGATCGACAGCGGAGGCAACCGAGGGGTGCTTCGACACGACATTCTAATGCCCATTAGAATGTCGCATCGCCGCTCAGCAGGTCACCTCGCGGCATCGAGTGCTCAAGAG
>JBJSWM010000259.1:0-8497 GCA_046085865.1 Pirellulaceae bacterium | reverse complement strand
CCGAAGGAACAGGAGCTCGGCGAACATTGGTGTCGGTTAGTGCTGCAGGTGTTCTTGCTGCACTGGTCACCGCCAGCAGATACGTTCCCGAGGCGAGTGCCACCGGACCGATGAATGGGTCTTTCGCACCAACCGAACCTCGCGACAGGTCGTCGAGGTCTTGAAGGGCCTGTGGGCGACGTCGATCGTCGGTGATGTTGCTGTCTTCGCCAATGTGGATCAGTTCGTAGGTCTCGGAAGTTCCAAAGCCGGTGACACGATAAAGAGCCAGCGATGTGTCGGCGCGGTTCAGCCCGTCCGCGTAATCCATATCGAAAACGACTGAATGGAAAACCGGGTTCGATCCGGAAGATACCAAGCGTCCTTCCGTCAGCTCAAAACGATAGAAGTCGACATCACCAGAGGAGGAAAGGCGGCCGCCGATGCTGATGGCTCCCATGTCGCTTTGCAGTAGATTTCCTACGTACTGCGGGCGCGAGCCTGGGTTGCTACCAATCGAAGGATTGTCGTTGTTGGCAAGTCCCGCAGAAGTGCTCCGAGTGCTCTCGTCTTCTTGGACTTCACCCAGCAACGGGGAATGCAGCGGAAGTCCCCGCATGTGAACGCCATTGGTGGCGTATCGAATGTCTGCATACTGCACCGTCGAGGCCGAAAACTCGTCAGCCTCTCGAGTGCGAACCTGGACTTGATAGGTTCCCTTCGTCAGGCCCGCGCCCGACTGATCGGCATTCAGCGATGCACTGCGAACTCGGAAGACGTAGGTGCTGCGGGCTCCCACTGCGCCCGGTAGCACCATGCGCAGGCCGGCATCCTTCATGTTGAAGGAGTAGTCATCTTTGATCAAGCCGCTGGCATTGGTCCTCAACTGTCCCTGGGTACGGGTTGGCATGATGTTGACCAAGTTGGGGTCGATCAATGAGCCGCGTACCAACTGGTTCGGATCGATCGTTTCGTCAAAGCTATTGTCGCTTCGTGCCAGCAGATCTCCATTGGCGTTGAGCACCTCGATGACCACATCCAGTTCCGCGCTGGTTCGATCGACATCCAGCCACACTTCGGTCCCTGCTTCGGCCGTGAAGCTATACAGGTCGACGTCGTCGGTCTGGCTGATAACACCCTGGATCACGAATCCGAGCCGGAGGTTTTCATCCGAGTTCGAGGGGGATGCTGCCAAATTACCCAGGAACTGTGCGCTATTGACGGTGCCGTTTGGACCCGGTGCAATCGCCTTGATCGATTCGGCCTCCAGTACGGTGGCGACGTTGCGATCGTGCGAGTACTGATCGAGCAGGACGCTGCGCCAATCCCCAGCGACAGGAATCGATGCGATGCCATCATTGTTGGTATCGGTTTGCGGTCGGCCATCTGGCTGAAGCCCTGCGCCGACGGTGTCATCCTTGAGGCTGGTCAGCACCACCGGGAAACCTGGTTGACCGATAATCTCCAGAGTGCCTCCCACGCGATCGCTGATGTTGGTTCGCGTTCCTCGGGCGGTCAGGCCGGTACCCGCGTTGTGATCGAAGTTGGAACCCGACCCAGCAAATTTGACTACTAGAGATTCGGTGGGGGAGCTGAAGAGCTTGAGTCCGCCGACGTGATGCAAGTTGTCGACGATCACCGAATCAAACAGAACGTGCACCAGATCGGTGTCATCCCATGCACCGGCGGTGTTCAGCCGTTCTCCTCGAATCTCCAAGCCATTGAGCTGATTATTGAAGAGCCGATTGCCTCGGATCAGTGGGCCGCGGTTGGTGCTGTACTGTTCCGCTCGGCCTGCCGATCCGGTCATGCGTCCTGGATCGGGCAGTTCGACTTCCATCAACGAGTTGGCGTCGATGGTGATCGCGCTGCCGCGGTTGTTGAGGAAGGTGTTCTCCAAAATCACCGGCTGTGTGCCGCGAGCGAAGATCGTTGCTTCCTTATTGGTAAGCCGTCCCAATCGGTCCGCAGGGCCTTGGCCGCCGACGCCGTTGGCATTGTTGATGAAGAGCGTGTGCGCAATTCGGGCGGAGGCTTGATGCAATTCGATTGGATTGAACGCACGGAAAGTACCTTCCAGCCGCGTGACACCACCGGCATGGGCTACCACGCCGTAGTCGAGGCTAAGATTCGAGGTTCCAGCGACGTAGATACCACCCCAATCGCGTGGTTGTGGAGTGGTTTGAGAGCCGTCGTTGTTGGTGTCGAAGGCACCGCCAGCGCCGTAGCGGTCATCCAGTTTGCTGGTAAAGACTACTGGAAGTCCGTCGGTACCTTCGGCCAGCATCTGCGCGCCAAAGCCAACTTCGAACCGGGCACCTTCCATCTTGACCACAGTCCCTGGATCAACCACCAGCGATGCATCCAGCCTCGCTCGAAGATTTCCGAAACTGGTCGGTGCCAGAGTCGTTCCAAGGTTCGATCCGCGGTCGGTGAGCTGGCTCAGGAATGCCTGAGTCGAGTCCATCCACTGAGCGATCAGAACATAGGGACCGCTTCCGCCAGGAGCGCTTCGATAGATCCGGCGTCCTGCATAGCCTTCCTGAGTCAGAGGAATGTTCGCGATGGTGATGGCACTGTTGACGCCGACGGTTCTCGATGCCGTGGCGTTGGATGCCAAACTTTCTCGACCCGCTTGGTCGATCATCACGATGCGGTAGTTGTAGCTGCCCGCTGATAAAGAGCCGGCGCCACCGGACGAAAGGAGGACATCGGTGACGGTCGGACGATCTCGAAGCAGTCTGCCCCCAAGACTGCCACCCAGATCCAGGTAGCTGTTGTCGTTGGCATTGAGAACGGCGATCAGGTCATAGGGGCCAGTTCCAATGTTGTTGCTGCGATACAGCCGACGCTGCACATAGTCGCCACTGACCGAAGGGAGGCCAGTGAATTGGATGGCGGTCTGACCTGCGATCAGCGTGATATCGCTGGAGACATCGGAAGGAGGCGTTTCATAGCCGAATCGATCGATGAACGAGAGCTTGTAATTGTAAGTTCCGGGGATCATGTCGCCGCCGGTTGCGGGGGACATGGCGAAGAGGCTGTTGGATGGAATGGTGGTGTCTAGCAGTGCACCGCCTGGGGTTCCATTGATCAGGATGTTTTCCGAAATCACGTGGGTGATATCGGTATCGTCGAATCGACCCGCCACCGATAGCGGTTTGGTCGATTCTCCCGCCAGTGTGGGAACGCGGACGAATAGCCCGTTGACTGAGTTCCCGGTCAGTTGGTTGTGATGGATCCTAGGGCCGACACGATCGAAGTCACTGGTGAACGCTCCATTGACCTGATAGCGTGGCTCGTGGAAGTTCGTCTCTTCGAATGCATCCGGGGAGGCACTCAAGGCGGCATCGGCACTACGACTGATGCGGTTGAATGTGATGGTTGGCCGAACGTCGAACATCTCGACGGGGTTGACCACCTTCTGGACCGAATTGATGACAACGCTGCCACCGCCAAAACGCAAGTCGGCTTGGTTCACGTAGCGAAGGAAGATTCCCTCGTTCTCCAGATCCCGTTTGCCCGATGCCCGATCCAGATCGCTCAGGAACGAGATACCGCCCCAGTCCCCAGGGGCAGGGGTGGTGGTCGGCTGGTAATTGTCCAGGCCAACCGACTCATCCAGCCAGGAAGTGAAGACCACCGAACCCCCGGCCGCGTTGCCGTTGGCGTCACGCACTAGCGCACCGCGCTGGTCGGTCAAGTTGGGAGTGCCCAACACCTGCAGCGAACTGCCGCTGCGATCGACCCCAAGAGTGGTGCTTCCCACACCGATGTAGGCGCGTCGCAATTTCAGGATCGCGCCCGCGTCGATCATCGCCGTGACGCCCTTGGGAACCTCCATCGCGGTCCCATCGGAGAGCACTGAGCCGGGGAGCAATCCCAGGCCGATCTCGTAGGCAAAGTTGTCTGCTGTGGTTTCCAGTCGTCCGTCGCCACCTCCATTGCCGACGATGCGGACAATGTCACCTGGCTGTGCCGCAGCAAATGCGTTGGGAACCCCCGAGCCGGCGATATTGTTGAATGGACGTGCCAGCGAACCGTCGGCGTTCGGGCCTGCCGCTTTGTCGACGAAAATGGTTCGGCCTTGAATTTCTAGACCCTGCAAGCCAGGGGAAGTCTGGATCGTTCGTTCGCCCGACAGCACCAGCCGGGCACCGTTAGCGAGCGCGGAAACTCCCAACGCCGACTGGCCATTGATTGCATTGGCAAGCGCGTTAGCCAAGGAGCCTTGGGTGCTGGTGGCAGTGTAAGGAACGGCGATGTTCCCGATCGCCACACTATCATCCAGAGAGAATTCAAACCGGCGGATCACACCCGTTGCACCGGTGATGGTGATCGTTTTGCCCTCGAGCCCGGAGTAAGCACCTGCTGTGAACTCCAGGACACGATTGAGCGGCCGGGTCTGGAACCAGAAGTCATAGGTGCCTCCTGGAATACCATCCCCGTCCCCATCGAACGTCACCGAAAGGTCTTCCGCACGGATGCCGGCGATGTCCTGGATCGCATCGACCGTGTCGACTTGGGCGCGGAACGTCAGTCGCAATTCGTAATTGCCTTGAGTCCGTCCACCGGACCCGGTGCCATTCAGAACGCCATCGTACTTGTTGTTGCCGGTGGAACTGACGCCAATGTAGTAGATGCCACTACCCAAGTTTGCCTTCAGGTAGGAGTCTTCGCTGAAGTAGTCGTCGTTCTGAGCGACCAATTCCATGCCGCCACCCTGAAGCACGATCGGGGAATAGGTCAAATCCCGATCACCCAGCTTGGTGGAAGGAGAACCCTGCAGAAGAGTCGCTTTGAAATACTGCCGTACGGCGGGATCCGCATTGAGCGAATCGACCAGTTGCTGAGCGGTCGTTGCGCTTCCGCTGTTGGAATTCAGGTCGACGGTCACCAGGTTGTCGAAGACGTTGATGATGGTTCCGGCACCCACACCCCGGTCGCTCTTGGTGACAAAAAGCCGAAGGTTGTTCCCTAGCTTACCCGGTTGTGTCGATTCCAACCGAATCTGCAATCCCTTGTCGGCGCCAAAATTGCTGGTCGCCGACGCGTAGGTGTTCTTGTAAAGCTGCAGAAGGGTATCCGCCTCACTGCTCTGCCCCAGCCGCTCGGCGAACGTCTCGGCGACGAACAATCCCACCCGGTCGTCGTTGCCAAAATCGACATCGAATCGATAGAGATCGACGTCGTTGCTGTCGGTGCGATGGATGAACTGCCCATGAAGTACGTCAGGGTTGGACGGGAAGATCGGTTCGAAGTCATTCCCGCCGTCGGCATTGGCGTTCAAGAACTGTTGGCTCAGCCGCATCAAGCTGCCATTGTCCAGTTCCCCTGCGTGCTCCAAGCCAAGCAGCATACCGAAGGCTGCAGCGGAGGTGCGGAACCAGTCTTCGCCGTAATTGTCATTCCAGACTCGCGATGCCTGCATCACCAGCATGGACGATTGGAAAGTTGGGTCGATGCGCACACCGAAGGATACCTGGGACTCAGTTCTCACTCGGGTATTGGTAGCCGGCAAAAGCCCCGAAAAGCTGCCGGTGGCGATGGTGATTCCTTGGTCAGGTGTCTCGACAAACTGAATCCCCAAATAGTTCGCCCACATCGAAAGGGATTCGCGGGCACGTTGCTTCTGCTTGTCGGTAATCGCATTGACCAACGGATTCCCGTTGGTGTCGCTGCTGTAAATCGTCTTGAAGTTGTAGAAGACCGTTTTGACCCCAGCTGTCCGGTCGGCGCCAAAATCGTCGTTGACATGCTGGGCGTAGCCGTCCCCTACCTCTTCGGCCAACTGACGGTGGCCGGGGTCGTCGCTGGCTCCTAGATTGTCCAGCCGCTGTTCGATGGGATCGATGGCGGAGCTGAGAATCAAGCTGGATTGAGACTGGACTGCCGAGCCGATGGTGCCCAGATTGGTCGCTGTGTCAAATGTGCTTCCGACACCATAAAGCGTAATCGGCGAATAGTTGATCGGCCGGTTACCGACAATCGCTGCCGGATTGCTGCCAGGTTCCAGTTCAGCGGCCAGCAGAGATGCCGACGCCGAAGAAAGCTGCAGAGCCGTAATCACCTGCTGCACCGTCGTCGTATTGCTTCGTAAGTCGACTCGAACCGTCCTTCCAGAGGCGGTGACCACCGGGTCGCCACCCAGTAGCGAATTGACAAACTCCACCCGCACTCCACTTCCATTCTCCCCAAGGGCTCGGGAAGTGAAGCGGACTCGTGCCGCACCAGCGGTGTTCAGGTCGCTAATGGCGGTCGCAGCTGCTTCCGATCGGACGGGGGCCAGAGGTGCGGTTTCGCGCGTTCTGATTCTCAGACGGAAGCTGGCCTGACCCGCATTGGATCCCGGAAGGCGATCGATGTCATTGGCAAATCGCAACGTCACCGTGTTGGCGACCGCGTCATAGCGAGCCGTCAGTGGTAGATAGACCGCATCGTCCGTGTTCCGCACGGTATCTGCCGTGTAGATCAGTTGATAAAACTCTGGATTTTCCACCGACCGACTGGTTGGCTGGCCGAAGGCGTCGTTCTCTACCAACAATTTGTCGTTGTCGAAGTGGACGACCACCGTGTCGCGAGCCTGCTTCAGAACTCCAGCTTCCCGATACACAGGTTGCGGCACCACGCCGGTGACCTGGGGGCCCAGGTCGAGTCGGAAGTCGATCGTGTCCTGACGGGAATTAGGATCGGAGGGAACAAACAGTTCACCCGGCCGGCCCGCTACCGTGCTGACCGATCGCAAGCCGACAATGCCTCTAGCCGGATCGTCGAATCCGAATACTTCGATCCGATAAAAATCGTCCGGAAGGTTTTCGGCAAAGCGGAATGTCACCTCGTTTTCATTCGGGCGATCTCCAACCAGAATCGCTCCCGCAGGCACCGGTACGTCCTGGGTTCCCAACAAGCGAACCACCGGAATCGCGCCCGACTGGCTGGCCAGAGGAGCCGTCGCCAATCCGCCGCGAATGCTTGCGCGGATACGCGAACCTACCGTCGCCGAACTGTTGATCGCATCGACCAGACCCTGACCGGTCGTCGGCGATGAAGGATGATTGTTCAATGTGACCTGGATGATGCTGCCCGATATCGACAGCACGGGCGCCGCACCGGCGCCCAGATTCTGAGCGACCGTGCGAACTTCAAAGCTGCTGCCGGTCGACAAAGCCGTCAGAAGAATATCGACCCGGCCACCGCTCCCAAAATCGCTCGATCCACTCGCTAATCCAAACGTCCCGTCGCCACCCGAACGGGTGACTCGGATGCCCGAAAGGGTCGATGCATCGATGACCTGGGAGTCGTCAAACCGAAAAACCAGTTCCCTTGGGGCGACCTGCCGGACATCCCCCGCTTCCAACAGATCGCTGTTGTTGGGCTGGATCCCGATCAATTGGGGGCCGACAGCCATCAGCTGCCTTGACTCCAGCGCCTCCAGCAAATTGCGGCGAAGCAGCCGCCTGGATTGCTGATGCTTTGCTGCATTCTTCCGAAGCAGGAAAGCGCTATTGGAACGGTCGGAGTGGTTTCTTCGGACGGCCATTACGAACCCTCGAAGCAATGAATCATTCAAAAAATAAGAAAACGACAAACTGAGCTCAGATCGCTGCCGATCGGACAAGTTTCCAGCCCCGGCCCGCCAATCCCAGGGGACAGTCGGTGGGAGAATTCTTTAAAAAGCCCGAAAACCCAAGAAAAAATAGGTCTAGATCTCGCTCGCAGGCAAAAACAGAAACGCTTGAAAATATAATTGAGCAATTAGTGGATGCAAATTCTTGGGCCCATGTGCAGCCCGCTTTCCTCCATCCTGCAAGGCACTGCCGAGCGCCGCAGTCAAGGTTCCACTACACCAATCAACCGTCAGGGTCGCCTCTGTCCTCCGAACCGTATCCTTGCCAATAAGTCTCAAGTTTTTGGAGTTAATCAATTCGCCCGGATCCTCCTGATACGAAAACCCCTTAGAGCCTTGTGATAGCTGTAGCTCTCAAAAAGTTCCCTTCGACCTGCAAAGGCGTTCCTTTCGGAACGGAGGCCCCGTGATTTTCCAGACCAATCGAGTGCCAGCCTACCGCTTTTCGGTTTCCCGGCACCAGACGAATTCTGCGTCGGCAAGGCCGAACCACTACGATTTGTTCCTCGAAACGGAGGAGTGCCTCTGGACTTGGGAGTGGTTGGATACCCCCGCTACCTGCCCAAAGGGGTGGTGCCGGCGGTTGCCCGATCATCGAAAAGTCTACTTGGACCACGCAGGCCAAATCTCTGGAGATCGGGGAACCCTGACTCCCGTCATTCAAGGCCACATGATCTGGAAGGAGGTCACCGAGGCGTTCATTGAGGTGGAACTGCTTGCCCCCCAGGGGGAGTGGACCCTCCAGATGTCGCGATGCCGGCCCATTCGTTATGGGATCCCAAATCATCGACAGGATGATGCATGGGAGGAGAATCTTCCGAACTGGAGCTACCTTTGGACAAACCACTTGCATGAGCGTTCGTGGAAGCAAGAGGGATAGAGCCTTGGAAG
>JBJSWM010000258.1:0-1213 GCA_046085865.1 Pirellulaceae bacterium | reverse complement strand
GCCGGTACATAGCCTCGGCCATTCTCGACGACCATTTCCATCATGAAAGGGACATCGGAAGTCAACGTAGCCAAAACATGGTCTTTGTTGATGATCTCGACATCGGCATCGGTTTCGACATCATGACCGGTGATCGGTCCGGCGGTTTTCTTCTCCACCGTGATCACCCGGGTGCTTTCACTATGGTTCTTCACCACCAAGCTCTTGACGTTCAGGACGATGTCGGTGACATCTTCCCGGATCCCTTCAAGCGTCGAAAACTCGTGCTGAGCACCTCGAATCTTGATCTGTGTGACCGCCGATCCCTCGAGACTGCTGAGCAAAACGCGGCGCAGGCTGTTCCCAATGGTTGCGCCAAATCCTCGCTCGAACGGTTCAGCGATGAATTTCCCATAGGTTCCACTAAGCGTCGAACGGTCGACTTGAACCTGGCTGGGAAGTTCGAAACCTCGCCATCGAATATGCATGTCGAAACCTCAAAGAATTCTATGAATGTCCAGCCGACAAAACGGGTCTGTCGATTTCATCTGATGCCGCTCTGCATCGATCCTCAACCAACCCCAACAACCATCTTGGCGATCTTCCCAAGAGGCCCTCGTGAACCAGTGGCTCTTGCCACTCCTATATTCGCTAGACGCGACGTCGCTTACGAGGACGGCATCCGTTGTGAGGAATCGGAGTCACGTCTTCAATTTCCTTGACCGTCATCCCGGCGGTCTGCAAAGCCGAGATCGCGCTCTCACGCCCAGCACCGGGGCCTTTGATCCGAACTTCGATTTCCTTGACCCCGAACTTGGCTGCCTTTTCAGCTGCCTGCTGCGCCGCCATGGTTCCTGCGAAGGGAGTGCTCTTGCGGCTTCCTTTGAATCCACACGTCCCAGCGCTCGCCCAGCAAAGGGTGTCCCCCTTGGTGTCGGTGATCGTCACGGTGGTGTTGTTGAAGGTTGCCTGGACGTGAGCCACTGCCACGGTCACATTGCGACGGGTTTTCCGCCGCTTGTTTGCCTGAGCCGCATTGCCGGTCGACTTTGCCACCTTGTCATTCTCCCCTTACATTGATCCGTCTGTGCTATTGGCTGATCATTGGAAGCCAGCCAAACAAGCTGACGCCCCAAAATAAAAAGCAGATTGCCTGATTCCGGAGATCTGAATCTCGCCAGAATATCAGCGCAAATCCTTGACCCCGAACTTGGCTGCCTTTTCAGCTGCCTGC
>JBJSWM010000257.1:0-3463 GCA_046085865.1 Pirellulaceae bacterium | reverse complement strand
CAACCAGAAAACAGAAAAGCCGTAGGCCATCCCGATGCACAGATGGATGCAGAGGGCTGCCGGCGGCACCATCCAGCGATTGAATTCATCGCCTGCAACGATCCGATCTCGCTCCAGCAACGACCACATCCACCACCCCCTTTACGTCCCGGTCGGTTCGACACCGGCCGCCGTTAGAGATCGCCTCTTTGCGATCACGCGACCGCTCTCTTTTTCAATGGGCCGTCCGTGGAGCCAACTCACTCCTATGTCGCCCTGTCATTTAAGATTACATCCGAATGCAGCGGACTGGATCTCCAACCACTGGCGCTCCCGATCAAACCAAAAAATTGGGGCCGCCTGGAAGGAAAGAACTCCCAGACGGCCCCAATGCAAAACCGTGCCTATTGAGTAGGACCCCTTCCTAGCGCACTTCGATGCTCACCTTTCCAAGCACTCCGGTGAAAGCATTTCCTTTCCCTTCGCCATAGGCTTCGTCGACTGGTGTTCCGGTATCGACACCGGTATCCGCCGTGTCATCCAGCGAAAAGATATTGGCATGCGTCTTCCCGACACTTCCTTCACCCACCTTCTTCCCATCGATGAACAAGGATACCTTACCTCCAGCACCCCGGCCTTGAGCCGCATCGTAATCGAACGACATCTTCAGGGTGTGCTTTCCCTCGTTCATGACTTCAGTACCGGCAACCTGAAACATCTCCAATCCCAGGAAGTTGTAGCTGTACATCGGCCGGCCATGATCGACCCACAAGGACCATCCGCCGAATCGGCCTCCCTGAGCCAACAGGACGCCATGGTTTCTGGTGCCCGATACCTCGACATCGGCCACCATATCGACCGATGCATTTTTCACATTGATAAACGCATTCTCGCTCATGTAGACCATCCCGGGATAGACCGTCAGTTTCGTTCTTCCATCCATCAGATCGGGACGACCCGCCACCTTCGGATCAAATCGCTCAATCGTCCTGTCGTCGATCGGTAGCACATGATGCTCAATCGCCTCCTCGGTAAACAGCGACTGAAGCTCTTTCAATTTCTCCGGCTTCGCTGCAGCCAAATTGTCGCTCATGCTGAAATCCTGATCGACATGGTATAGCTCCCAGGTATCCTCGGTGAGCGGATGACGGGGCTTGGCCTCCCAGGGAGCCTTGTGGACGGTACCGGCCAACCATCCATCGTGATAAACCGCGCGGTTTCCAGCGATCTCGAAATACTGCGTCTTGCGACGATCTTCTGCCTGGGGAGCGTCAAAGCTATACGCCATGCTGATCCCCTCGATCGGACGCTGCACGACGCCATTGACTTCCTTGGGTGCTGGAATCTGCGCCGCCTCAAAGACGGTAGGTGCCAGATCGACCACGTGATGGAACTGATCCCGGACCTCCCCCTTCGCCTGAATCCCCTTGGGCCAGTGAACGACAGCTCCATTCCTCGTCCCCCCAAAATTGCTCGCCACCTGCTTGGTCCAGGTGAATGGCGTATTGCCTGCAACGGCCCAGCCTGCTGCGAAGTGGTTGAAGCACTCCGGCCCACCCCACTGGTCCAGCTTACCCAGCATGAATTCAGTCGACTCAGCGACGCCGTTGAAATAGGTCCCTTCGTTGAACATGCCCAGCATCCCACCTTCGGCGCTCGCTCCATTATCTCCCACGACGTAGATGATCAGCGTGTTGTCTAGCTCCCCGAGATCCGCGATCCCTTGCACCAGCCGCCCCACCTCATGATCGGTATGCGACGCAAACCCGGCAAAAACCTCCATCTGCTTCGCAAACAGTCTCTTCTCCTCGTCGCTCAAATCTTCCCAATCCTTGATCGCCTCTGGCTTGGAAGCCAACTTCGTCCCCTTGGGAACCACTCCAAGTTCGATCTGCCTAGCCAACGTCTGCTCGCGCAGCTTGTCCCACCCCATGTCGAACTTGCCTTGGTACTTCTCGATCCAATCTTTGGGCGCGTGGTGGGGCGCATGCGTCGCACCGGTCGCAAAATACATAAAGAACGGCTTGTCGGGTGTGAGCGACTGTTGCGAACGCATCCAGGCGATCGCGCGATTGGTCATGTCGGTCGTGAAGTGATAGTCCTCATCCCCCTCTGGCTTCCTCATCGGGGTCGTTCCATGGACGATCATCGGATCCCACTGATTCGTTTCGCCTCCGATGAAGCCGTAGAACTCATCGAAACCGGATCGGGTTGGCCATCGGTCGAATGGACCGCTGACACTAACTTCCCATGGGGGAGTTTCGTGGTACTTTCCCCAGGCAGAGGTGGAATAGCCATTCATCCTCAGCACTTCAGCCATCGGGGTGATCGACTGTGGCCGAATCCCGGTGTTCCCTGGAAAGGCCGTCGCCACTTCCATGATGGCACCCGCATTGTTGCTGTGGTGGTTGTAGCCTGTCAGCAGAGCCGTGCGAGTCGGACTGCAGAGGGCCGTGGTATGAAAACGGTTGTACTTCAGCCCATTGCCCGCCAGCCGATCCAGCGTCGGCATCTGACACGGACCACCAAAGGCACTCGAATGACCGAAACCAATGTCATCGATCAGCACCACCACCACGTTCGGAGCCTCTTTGGGTGCCTGGACTTCCCATCGCGCCGGGGCCTTCGCCTGCCTGGCATCCAGATCTTTGTAGGTGGGTGCAACCGGTTCATGAATCGGCAATACCGTTCGATCCACCAAAGCTGTTCCAGTGGCAGGCGACTGAGCGATCGCCATCTGTGCAAGAAAGAAGGTGCCCGAAAGACTCATCAGGCCCCCGGCGAGCCGCTGCGAAAATCCCATCATGATCTACGTAAATAGAAGAAAACAAGTCGGAGATTCCAGGCCATCGATTCCGGACAATCGCATCACCACAGAAGTGTCTCGACGATGGAATTAGAGCATCCAGGCCAGATGCCACCAACCACCCCCATCACTTGGATGAGGAAGACGCCCGATGACTCACCATGGACTTCCCCGAATCTTCTTCCAACGAGAGTGCTTGGCTTTCACCCAAAACCAAAGGGTCCATTCCGCCCGTGGGGGCTTCGTTTTCTTTCCTCGCTCGATGAATTTCTTAGCCAATCTTAGTTCTTTGAATCTACCGACCCGCCTGATCCCAGGGGACAATCCCAGTCGCTTGCCTCCCTGGATCAACGACTTCTACAATGACGGGATCGAGCATTTCGGTGACGAGAGAGCCCCGCTTTCCTCTGCTTCCACCAGCAAACGCCTCCTCTCCGCCGATCCGATGCAATCGGGAATGCCGCTTTTCGAACACCTAGTCGAATCAAGAAGGACTTGGCGATGAGAACAGCCTGGCTAATCGGTGGTCGGAGAACACCTATCGGTAGGTACCTGGGTGATCTCTCCAGTCTCTCTGCCACCCATTTGGCAGGTCGAGCGATTGCGGCAACGGTCGAAAGATCAGGCATCGACCCGAAGGATCTTGGAGAGATCATCATGGGGCAGGTGCTTTCGGCA
>JBJSWM010000256.1:0-2343 GCA_046085865.1 Pirellulaceae bacterium | reverse complement strand
GTCACGTTCGCTTCGGACACCGTCGGTGCCGATGCGGCAGCGAAGGTCCAAGGCCTAGCCACAGGCCAGGTGGTGCTTCTGGAAAATGTTCGTTTCAACCCGGGTGAAAAAGAAGGTGGCGATCCGGCATTCTCTCAGACATTAGCCTCCTGGGCTGATGTCTATTGCAACGATGCCTTCGGCACCTGCCACCGGCTAGAGGGTTCCATGGTGGGCGTCCCCCAGGCCATGGGCAGCAAACCCAAGGTCAGCGGCTTCCTGGTCGCCAAGGAGATCGAGTACCTGAGCGAAGCGATCGCAAGTCCCAAGCGACCGTTTGTTGCGATCCTCGGCGGTGCCAAGGTCAGCGACAAGATTAAAGTGATCGACAACCTGCTGGAAGTCTGCGATCAGGTTTTGATCGGTGGCGCCATGGCCTACACCTTCTCGATGGCTCAGGGGGGCAAGACGGGAAAGAGCCTTGTGGAACCAGATCGCGTCGAATTGGCGAAGGAACTGCTGAAGAAGGCGGGGGACAAATTGGTGTTGCCCGTAGACACCCATTGCGGCGACGCTTTTTCGGCCGACTGCAACAAACAGATAGTCCCCGCCGGTCAAATCCCCGACGGCTGGGAGGGACTCGATATCGGTCCCAAGACGGCGAATCTGTATGCGGATATCGTCAAGCGAGCCAAGACGGTGGTATGGAATGGTCCGATGGGAGTTTTTGAAATACCACCTTTTGATGCAGGCACCAAAGCCGTGGCGCAGGCGATCGCCGAAAGCGAAGCGACCAGCATCATTGGCGGGGGGGACAGTGCGGCGGCGATCGAGCAGCTTGGGTACGCCGACCGCGTGACCCACGTCAGCACCGGTGGCGGCGCTAGCCTTCAGATGCTGGAAGGTGAAAAATTTGTCGCCGTCGAACTTCTGGACAATCGCTGATCGGTTGGTCCAAGGCCAGCAAGCAAAGAGCTAGGGAGGTGCGGCATTTCCGGGCCGAGATGATTCTCTTCAGGCCCAGCGGGCCGGCACAATTCTCTTCAGGCCCGAAGGGCCGGCACAGTTCTCTTCAGGCCCAGCGGGCCGACACAATTCTCTTCAGGCCCGAAGGGCCGGCACAATGGATGCCGGGGGACGAAGTCCCCCGGTAGCTGAGCCCCCACAAGTCTTCTTCAGGCCCAGCGGGCCGGCACAATTCTCTTCAGGCCCTCCGGGCCTGAGCCGCCAAGGCAGCAAGCACTGAAGCGAATTTCCCTCAGCGGCTGGTTCCTTGCGGCCCCAGAGGTGGCTGTGCTACTCGTCCAGGGACGCCCCCTGCACCAGGCACCGCTCCCGGTGCTCCGTTGCCAGCCGCGCCGGCTTCCGGTTCAAAGGGCCTAGTCACCACCTTCCAATCTTTCGGTGGCTGCATCGGAATGAACGACTCGGCAAACATCTCGCGAAACTTGTCGGCCATCGACGCATGCGTGTCGCGATCGGTGAACTCGTAGTGCTCCCGAGCCGGGAAGTCTGGAGACCAGTTTGGAAGAAAGAGGATGATGGCCGACGGAAGGAACTGCTTACGATCCAGAAAGATCTGGACACGCGAGTAATTGATCGCGTCATCCATACGCTTTGGGTACGCTTCCAACACAATCAGATCTTCACGCGGCTTTCCTGTCGCATCCGGCGGGGCCTGGACCGGGCGCAGCCAGTATCGCTGCTGCAGCTTCTGCGCATCGACACCAAACACGAAGGGTAGCGGACTGTCGACAATCTGCATGCCTCGCATGGTGGGAGGCAATTCGTACTGACTGACAATTTTCTCGTTTCGATCGTATTCCAAAACACTCTTCCCGTCACAGATCCACCACTCCCCAAAAATGTTGGGGAACTCTTTGTACTGCGGCGCACTGTCCGCGCCTTTCCCGGTGTAGCTGGCCAGATGCTCGACCTTGTAAAGCCCTTTGTCGGGAGACTGGTAGCGGAGAATTCCGGTAGCAGCCGTGTAATGGAAGTCGGCATTCGTCTTAGCCGGATCGTACTGCCATCGCTTGAAGTTGCAGCTGAATCGATCAATCTTCGACGTCGCCTGCTGCCAGTAGGTCAAAATGTCGCGCGTGTATTTCTCCAGCTCGGGTGACAGCGGTGCGAAGGGAGGTTGAGCGAGTGCTGGGGGTTGGGCTGCGCCTGCGTTCAAAGCAGCTCCATTGCCCGCCGCTGGTGGAGGATTGGGGTTGGTTTGTGCAAGCAAAAACGAGTTGGTCGGGCTGATTGAAATCACCAGACCGCACCAAAAGGCTTTATGACGCTTGACGATGTCCCATGCAACCATTGGAAGGAGTCCTTTCCTGCCCAAAACCTCGGAAACCGCTCATCCTC
>JBJSWM010000255.1:0-591 GCA_046085865.1 Pirellulaceae bacterium | reverse complement strand
TGGTGGGAAGGCGATTCCATCCAACGCGATTACTATCGCATCGAACTCGATCATGGCGACTGGTGGTGGGTCTATCTCGATCGCCGAAACCAAACCTGGTACCTGCACGGCTACTTCAGCTGACGAATCCTTGAATAACTGTCTGTTGAAGATCAACAATCAGGTCGAGACGGCCATGCCACGGGAATTATCTTTATCTGCCAACGGAAGCTACGTGTCATCCAAATACCAATCGACTCATCCACAGAACGGGACCGACCGCCCATAGCGTCGTTTGCATACATCCACCATCTGGCGATGGTGGCTAACCGTAGGAGATGCAAGCATGGCCGGGACGGCCAATGCCAAGTAACCAAGTGATGCCAATGCCCTTTGGATGATTCTATTTTGCTTTCTCGAAAACAAACTCGTTGCACCCCATCCCAACATTGCCACACTTGATTTTTTTCAGCGTGTACCCTCGCTGGCTAAAGAAATCAAAAATCTCCTCCGGCTTGGCTGTCTCATAAGGATATCCACCCACCCAGTCGACCAAGTCACGCCAGCGACTCATTCCACGACTCGGCTCAGGCCGCACCCACGATCGCAGAT
>JBJSWM010000254.1:0-2577 GCA_046085865.1 Pirellulaceae bacterium | reverse complement strand
GGGGGGCTCGGAAAGCCAGACGCTCCTATGGCTGGTCGCCAGTTGCCTGGGACTCCTGGCCGCTCTTCCAGGAATGCTGCTCTACTACGGAGGCCAGGTGCGTCGAAAGAACGTCGTTCATATGATGGCGCAGCTAACCACCCTGGCTGCCCTAATGGGACTGATCTGGTCGTTGATTGGATATTCTCTCACCTTCGGTGACTCGGGGAACTGGAACTCCTGGGTTGGGGGATTGCAGCATGTTGGTCTGAGCGGGGTCCAACCGGTCGGTGATTCCGCTACGGGCTTCGTCCGCTGGCCGATGGCATCGGCTACCCCGCAAATTCCAACGATGGTGCATCTGCTAGTCCATGGGATCCTTTTTTCGTTGGCGTCGGCGATTCTGTGTGGGGCGTATGCCGAGCGGATGCGGTTCTCCGGGATGCTGTGGGTGACCATCGCCTGGGGCTTGCTTGTCTACTGCCCGGTAGCTCACTGGGTATGGGGGAGTGGGAACCCAACGACCGGCGCGACCGGACGGGGGATGGATCTGTCGGGCGGATGGGTAGTTCACGCGCTGGTCGGAATCGCTTCCTTGGTCGTTGCGATCTATCTGGGGCCCCGTCTGGGGCACCGTCGGGAGCCGATGCCGCCGCATAACCTGACCTATACAGCCATTGGAGCCGGATTGATCTGGGTGGGGCTGATGGGAATGCATGCCGCTTGCAGTGGAAGTTCCATCGATCGCCATCTGATGCAATCGATCGTCGCCTTGGTGTCGACATACCTAGCCGCCGCAGCGGGGGCTTTGGCTTGGGGGCTAGTGGAATGGTGGGACCGTGGCAGGCCGTCCTTGATGGGGACGGCTTCCGGCCTGCTGGCTGGCTTGGCTGCCATCGCTTCTGGGGCGGGGGTGGTTCAACCGTTGGTCGCCATCGGGCTGGGGGGGTGCGCGGGATGCCTATGTTACCTTGCCTGCTCGCGACTGAAGAATCGCATCCATTACGACGATGCGTTGGATGTTTTTGGGATCCATGGTGTTGGTGGGATTCTGGGAGGCCTTGCGGTGGGGCTGTTTGCCTCCCCGGTGCTGGTGACCCCAGGGCATCCGGAGTGGATCGGATGGTGGTGGGGCGGAACATTGCTCACCAGTCAGTGGATTTTGTTGGCATGGGTGATCGCTTACGATACCGCTATGACGCTGGCAATCCTCAAAATCGTCGACATGGCCTG
This sequence comes from Pirellulaceae bacterium, assembly GCA_046085865.1. Classification (GTDB taxonomy): domain Bacteria; phylum Planctomycetota; class Planctomycetia; order Pirellulales; family Pirellulaceae; genus JBEISR01. The sequence goes on along the minus strand of JBJSWM010000254.1, from coordinate 1,365 downwards.
TGGACTGCGTGTGTCGGTCGAACAGGAGCGACAGGGACTGGACCTGGCGCAGCATGGTGAAGAAGGCTACATCTGGTGAGATGCGAGGAAGGTTGATCGTGAAGATCTATCCGGTGGGACGCGAGGAGCTGGCGCCGTTGGAGGCGCCCGAGCGATTCGTGATGGAAATCGTCTACTTCATGACCCCTCAGGATGCGAAGTCGGATCACCCCACAGGGCCGGGAGAGTATTGGATCGACCGCAAGGATGTCGATCGTTGGCTAGAAGATGGTTGCTTCCGGATCGTTTCGCCGCTCGATGCGCAGGTGCAGGCGGAGATTGAGCTGACGGAATTCCAGGAGCAATGGTTGGAGTGGATGCAGCAGCACCGGATCGAACGGGTGCGATTGGTGCGCCAGTGACTGGCGCAGGCCGAGTACTTGGCGATCGTTCCCTTGCCAATGATCCCGTCGGCTTGGTCCGACTGAAAAACCAGGGAGTGGATTGGCATCTGGATCGATCCTGGTGGCCGTGGCCGGGAGCCTGGGGAACACCGCATGCGGCCTCAGGAACGCTCCATGGATTGCCCGTTCGCGTTCGGCTCGGTCAAAATCGGCTCATTCGGTCCTGCTTCCTGGAAGGTCCGTGGCCTGCAGCTCTGGAGGATCGATCGTCGACAGACGGATGGTGTGCTACCGGGCCTCATTGGCGGCAACTCCTGGATCGCTGGAGAAAGCTGCGCAACGACGAGGGCTTGGGGACCTGGGATCCACAGGCCACCGGAAGTCCCATCTCCGGATCGTGGCACGCACGTCCCGTGTGGGGAAGTTGGTCGCTGCCACCCCACGAAATTTCTCAGCGTCTGTTGCTGAAGTGGTTGGCGGAACCGCCCGATGGAAGCCGGTGGTTCCGCTGGCAGCCAAACCGCTGGCAAGCGATGCTCGAGGCACCATTGGACACAGGCTATCCCCTCCTTTGGACCGAAACTACGACAGCCCTGGCGCGGTCCCTCTTCGCCCAACTAGGCGGGGAAGTCCGATTCGACAATTTGTCCACGCAAGACGATGGCAGTTCGCGAGAGGGGTCCAAGCAGGAGGAGGGGTGGCAATGTCCGATTTGTGGGATGGGTGATTGGCCGAAGGGAGACGCCGGCCCGCGACAGGCTTGTGATCGGTGCGGCACACTCGCTCATCGCTCTTGCCGCGCCTTTTTAGGTCGATGTTCCCTCTTTGGGTGCAACGGCAATCCCAAACCCTGAACCTTGGATCGGCCTTGCTAGGCAGACGGCTTTCTATCTGAACCCCCCGTAAGGTGGTTTCCCCGCCATCCAATTGGTGCCACCCACCGATCATCCAATTGGTGCCACCCACCGATCACTCCAAATCG
>JBJSWM010000253.1:0-893 GCA_046085865.1 Pirellulaceae bacterium | reverse complement strand
GACCAAGCCGACATCTTCCGAAGCCAAGCAGTCCAAGGAGGCGCCAGGGCTTGGCGAATCGATCGGCTCGCGGCCAGCCTCTTCCGATCCTGTTGCGCCATCGGCACCCTCCCCATTGATGGCGCCACCAGGACTGCCAGTCCCCTCGAATCCTATCGCCTCATCCAAGGTGGAACCCAGCGCACCGAGTACCAGTTCGGCAGCACAAACCACTGGACCGGAAGGGGCTCTAACAGCCTCCTCCCTGTCGCCTGCCATTGCAGCGCCAGAGATTCCATCCAATGAATCGCCGATCAGCGGATTGGTTGGCGCATCGAACGCCGGAACCAGCTTGGCAGGCGGTGTGCAAACCAAGCCATGGATGAGTCCACCCGCCATGCTGCCGGTTGCTGGCCAGCCGTCTGGCATTTTGGATCGCACCACCGCGCCGAACGCATCGGAAGCGACTGCAGGATCCAGTCTGAAGACGCCACCTCATGCCGCCCTGCCGCCCAGTAGCGAGGCAACAGAGGGAGTCGCTTCGGTGGTGGCTTCTTCGCTCGATCCGTCGCCTAACGCTTGCCTGACTCGCGCGATCCAGTTGCTAGAAAGCCAGCCTGAGACAGCCAATGCGGTGAAGAATCGCGAGTCGCTGGAGAGGCTGCGTCAAACCTTGGCTTCGACCGATCCAGGCTACACCGGCAGCTTGTCGTCACTGGATCGAGACCATGTGCGTGAAATCGTTGAGAAGTGGTCGAAGGAATCGGAAGCAGGATAAGCGGGATCTGCGTCGCATCAGGCATCGGCGGACCGACTGCTGGCGGCTTTAGCGCAACGGGAATCTGGCGATGGGATGAAGATTGGAAAGATCGAGTTCTGCAACGAAGTCTTCGGGTATGGAGCGATCGAGAAGG
>JBJSWM010000252.1:0-2251 GCA_046085865.1 Pirellulaceae bacterium | reverse complement strand
CTTTGATGGGGTGCTGGATTCGATCAGTGATGGCAAGACCACGGTACCTGAGGCGCTGGCGCAGATGGAAATTGCCCCGACCACGGACTTTGCACCTTCGCCGCCTTCATGACTCCATCGCGATCATCACTCGACCGCGCTCAAAATCTGAACCGCTCGACGACCGTTCGCCGAGCCAAGCTTTGCCCAATATGCTGGCTTGCCTTCAATGCAAAGCAGAACCGGTTCCTCCACCGATCGCTGACAGTCGACGAGATCCCCCTTCTGAAGGTCGCTCCATCCCTCCCCACTCACCTGCGCCTGCACCAGAAGAGCGTCCAATCGCATCGCAATTTCGTCATTCGAATCGTGCATACCGGTTGCATCGCCCGATCCAATCAACACCTCTTCAACGATTCGTCCGTGGATCGCCAAGCGAATGACACCCGTGACCTCTCCCGCTCGGCAGCTAACTTGCCACAGCGTCCAACCAGGCTCCATCCCTTGGAAGTCGAATGGAGATATCGTTGAGCCATAGACCGCAGTGAAGGCTGGACTTCCAATCCCACAAGCAACGCGTTCGCTCAGAATCATCCCCAAAGGTTGAATCGCCGACTCCGCAAGGCACAGCTCCAGACGGCTCAAGGCACCCTCCGGCAGCCGCAATTCGGATCTCTCACCCAGGAACCCTGCAAGGCATCGCCTAAGCCACCGCGACTCGATCGACAGGTAGCCGATGCTCTTGTTGTCCGCTGCAGCCCACCGAAAAGTGGTCCAGTCGTAGGCGCTCTCCGACTGTCTGTCGGCAGCGATCATCCTAGGGCCATCCTGCATCAGGCAGTCCAGGCCGATCCGTTGTGTCAATTGCCTTAAGGCCGATTCCAATCGATCCCGGCACCACCGCTCCAGCACGCTTCGCCCGAATTCGCTGTCTGGGACAGGATAAACACGAAGCGACCAGTCTTCCGATCCTCTAGATGGTTGGCTCATCGAAATCCCCTCGGCTGATTGTTCCGGCCGTGTCGAATCCACCCTCTACCCACCCAAGCCTCTGGATAGCTAAAGAGCCAGCAATTTTTTGGAACTGTCGCAAAAACTGCGGAAAGACGGAAGATCAATGACTGGGGTCGTCATCGATTTTATTGTGGATCGCGAACAAAAAACTCCTCTTCGTAGGGTGTGTGCAGCGGTCATCACTCGATCGACCCAACTGGAAGATGCGACTCGGATTCTTCGACCAACTCTGTTGACTCCAAAACCCGACCGCAAACACACCAGAACCAAACACGATTTGCCAACCAATATCCCCAGCGAGCCGAAGGGCTGGCTCAGGGATTTCCGAGAGGATCTGACTCCTCCTCCCCTTCCTTCACACGTTGGTTCCCGCAGAGAAAAACTCAGCGGCCTACAATCTTTCCCGCCCGATCGCTCACTCCAGGACTGCGAAACCGCACCATCCTTTGCTACCATGAGGCGGCCATCGCCATTGTCCAACTCGGCGTGCAAACGGCGACCAAAGGAAGCCTATTCGACTTGAAGGAGTGAGAAGCACGGAATGGAAAAGCTACCGGACTACGAGGTGCTAGGTAAATTCTATCTGGGCAAAGAATACGACCTGGCGAAAAGGGAACTCGGGTCGCGTCGAATCGACTACGACGCACGAGACCTGACCACCCATGCCCTGTGCGTCGGCATGACAGGGAGCGGGAAAACCGGTCTCTGCGTTTCGCTACTCGAAGAAGCTGCAATCGATGGCATCCCTGCCATCTGCATCGACCCCAAAGGCGACTTGGGTAACCTACTGCTCACCTTCCCCCAGCTGAAGCCGAGTGATTTTCTTCCCTACCTGGAGCAAGGGGAAGCGACCAAGCAAGGGGTGACGATCGAGGAACTAGCAGCGCAGACGGCGGAGCGATGGGAGAAGGGCCTGGCCTCCTGGGACCAGAATGGTGCGCGGATCCAACGACTTCGCGATGCTGTCGATATGCAGATCTACACTCCTGGTAGCAGCACAGGAACCCCACTCACTGCCCTGAAGAGCTTTGACGCGCCACCTCAGGAAGTCCTCGACGATGACGACGCTTTTCGCGAAATGGTTTCCTCTGCTGCCTCCGGCATTCTTGCTCTCCTAGGAATCGATGCCGATCCACTCAGCAGTCGCGAACACATTCTGTTGGCGACAATCTTCGATCGCGAGTGGCGATCGGGAAAGGGTCTGGATCTGGCCGAACTGAGTCGAAAAATCCAAACACCGGGAATCGAGAGAAGCGGG
>JBJSWM010000251.1:0-1173 GCA_046085865.1 Pirellulaceae bacterium | reverse complement strand
GTGAGCAGGTTGCCGAGGCCAATGCGGTGCGGGCCTGTTGGGCACTGGAGCGGTTTCCTCGGTTGGCCGAGTCATCGCGTCTTGCCATTCAGCAATTGGCCGATGGTAGTGCCTCTGCTGGATTGCGGCAGGCTGCGGCCAAATGCTGCGCCAGTGCAGGGTGATCGTGCGCTATCGAAAGTCGATTTCATTTTCGTCTTGAAGCGCCCTTGAAAAATTTCCAATTCCAGGCAAGGAGGCTTGGAAGGATGACAGGCATCGCCCTCATCGATCGGCGTCTGATCCATCCGTTCGCAGCTGCCTTGCTGGCGACGTGCATCGGTCTTGCGCTGGGGGTCTGGGAATATCTGGCGACAGGGGGGCGATCCGACCAAAGAGCTCCCTCGCCGATCGGGATCCAGCCGATCGCTAACCCCACCACACTGCTTCCCGCCAGAACGCAACAGACCATCCTGGTCGCTTCCTTCAACATCCAAGCCTTCGGGCAATCGAAGGTGGAGAACCCTTGGGTACTGGAGCGGCTGGCGGCAGTGATTCGACAGTTCGACGTGGTCGCGATTCAGGAAGTGCGATCGAAGGACACTGGCACCCTGCCACGACTGCTGCAGGCGATCAATCAAACTGGGGTCCAGTACCAGTATTTGATCGGCCCGCGTTTGGGGAGAACCTCCAGCCAGGAGCAGTATGCGTATGTCTACGATAGTTCACGCATCATCGCCTCTCCGCAAGCTACCTACACGGTTCTCGATGGCAAGCCGACCGGCAACACGACTCAAGAAGTCGGGATCGCCGGGCAACCCGATCTTTTGCATCGGGAACCATTCGTTGCGCGGTTTGTGGTGAAAACCCTCCCGCAGCCATTTCGTTTCACGATGGCTAATGTCCACACCGACCCCGATGAAGTGAAAAGTGAAATGGATGTGCTCTCGAATGTTTGGAGTGGCGTCCGGGCATTTGAACGTCTGCAGGCCAACGAAGACGACTTGTTGATGGTGGGTGATTTCAACGCCGATCCACCTCGCTTCGGGAAGTTGGGTCAGATTGCTGGAATTCAGCCGACGATTGTCGGCATCCCTACGAATGTTCGGGGAACAAACCTGTACGACAACATCATGCACGATGCCGCCGCAACCAAGGAATACACCGGTCGCTCCGGCGTCCTCTCTCTCATGC
>JBJSWM010000250.1:0-1603 GCA_046085865.1 Pirellulaceae bacterium | reverse complement strand
GATCGGAATAGTGACCTCCAAGGTCGAATCGCCAGAGCGATTGACGTTCCATGAAGTCGATCGTTCGGTGCGGGCCGCGTTGACGGGACTGTTCGGTGGCACCGCCAACCATGCGACTTTTCCTTCCCCTTCCGGTAGGCTCCCAGAGACACGGACCTTGGCACCCGGGGAAAGAGTGCCAGGGGCAAAGCCGAGGAAGGGAGTGTCGGTTTGCATGGTCAGTTGCAGTTGCCCCTCCACGATGTTGCCGGAGCAGCCACGGAGTTTCCAGCCTAGAACGCTGTCGGCGGTATCCGGCAACTTGGATTTTCCGTAGTTGGGGTTCGGGATCGGGATGACCGCTTCGGTGCGTCGCAGATAATCGCTTAGTCTCTCGTTCATCGCTGCTGCACGCTGCGATTCCTCTACGGCGAGGTTCCGCTGTTCCCCAGGATCGGATTCGAGATGATACAGTTCCAGCCGGTCCTTGGGCTGGTTGGCATCTCCATAGAAGCGAATCAGTTTCCAGGGACCAGAGCGAATCCACGATCCAGGTGCGAATCCATCGATGGTGGCGTCTCCAGGACCATGGGGGAAGTGGCAGAAGATGGCGTCGCGTTCTAGCCGTTGACCTTGGAGCGCTGGAGAGAAATCGATGCCGTCGCCCGTTGGTGTCTCCGCGATGGCGGCTCCTGCCAGTGACGGAAGAGTTCGGAACAGATCGGTGCTCTGCACGATCGCTTCGCACTGGCTTGCCTCTGGAAGCTGGCCAGGCAGGGAGACAATCATCGGGACGCGAGTGCCGCCTTCGTAGAGGCTGGCTTTTCCGGAGCGGGCGGGTGCGTTGGTGGTGACGGGGGCGTTTGCATAAGGCGCTTCCGGAGGCAGCCCGCGTGCCGGGATGGTCCAGCCACCGTTATCGCTGGTGAAGACCACCAGGGTTCGGTCGCGAATCTGGAGTTGGTCGAGTTGATCGAGGATTTTTCCGACGGCGTCGTCCAGCGACTGGATCATCGCGGCGTAGACCGGATGTCTTTGGGGTGCTGACGGATCGGCGCGCTGCTGGGCGGTATCGATCAGGTCCGATTTCGCCATCCAGGGAGAGTGCACGCTGAAGGCCCAGTAATTGAGGAAGAAGGGACGATCCTTGTTCTGCTCCAGAAACTTGCAAGCTTCCTCGGCCATGCGATCTTCGATATGGTCGCCCGGTTGGCCTGCCTCCTTCCAGAATGCCCAGGGGGCGAAGTAACCATTCTTTCCGCCGGGGCCTGGTCCGGGTGTCCCTGGAAGGTCGATGGCAAAGCCTTGTTGCTTGGGGGAGTAAGGCGTTGGACCGAGATGCCATTTGCCCAGATGTGCGGTTTGGTAGCCAGCATCTTGCAGCAGTTCGGCGAGGGTGATGTGGTGGGTGGGGAGTCTTGTGAGGCTATCGGCGATCCATCGTGGTCCTTGGCCCTGGACCAATCGTTTTTCTAGCTGTTCTTGCGGAAGGTGGCAGGCAGGCGAGGTGATGCCTAGTCGAGCGGGTGCCAGACCAGTGAGGATGCTGGCGCGGGTGGGGGAACAGAGTGGGCTGGCGGAGTAGGCGTTCAGAAATCGCGTTCCACGCGAGGCGAGCTGGTCC
>JBJSWM010000249.1:0-1553 GCA_046085865.1 Pirellulaceae bacterium | reverse complement strand
GATTGCCGTAGCGCATGGTTGAAAAGTCTCCGCGCCGAAAGTCCGGGCAAAAGTCGCTGGCATCCCAACAGGTGCCCCAGTTTTTTGCGGGCTGGTTTGGTCCATGGATAGGCGGTTCAGCTGACCGTATCATCCTACCTCAACTCTGAGATCTATAGTTTACCCTCCCTCATAGAGGGTCGCAGAGGCGGAACGACGAAGCGCGAAGGCCTTCCTTATTGGTCCATGGGTCTGAATGTTTCGCGATGAATGGAGTTGAAGGAAAGGGCCCTCCCCGCTCGTTCCTCGCGACCCTCCCAAGGGGAGGGTGAGATCTATCGGTCATCTTCCCTCATAGAGGGTCGCTGAGGCAGAACGACGAAGCGCGAAGGGCTTCCTTATTGGTCCATTGTGTCTGAATGTTCCGCGATGAATGGAGTTGAAGGAAAGGGCCCTCCCCGCTCGTTCCTCGCGACTCTCCCAAGGGGAGGGTGAGATCTATCGGCCATCTTCCCTCAGGGAGGAGGAGATCTGTTGGCGACTCTGCTTTAGGGAGCGAGATCTATCTCGAGATTGAACTCGAGGTCTTATCTCCATAGCCTTCCGCATCCTGACCAAAAAAGAAACTCGGACTGGCAGTGGCCGCAGTCCGAGTTTCGGGGTTCGTCCGTACGATCGAGTTCCTGCTACTTCCGAGGTTGACGCAGTTCCCGGATCTCTCGCTTGAGGATCTCGTTCTCTTCCCGCATCTGCTGTAGCTGCTGGTGGAGTTCACCCAGAGGGCCTGGATGCGCATGGCCTTCCGGTCCATGCTTCCTCGCTGCCTCCAGCTCCCTCTGCATCTGTTCGGATCGGCGCATCAATTCCTGAGCGATGTCGTGGGCATCAGCCTGCTTCAGATGATTCGCTGCGGCACGGAGGTGTTCGATTCGCTCCATGATCATCGAATGGCGGGGATTCATTTCAACGTGGCCAGGACCAGGTTCCATCTGCCGAAGCAAATTCTCTAGCTCCGCGATACGAGCTTCGGCTCCCTGGTAACGTCGCATTTCTTCGTCATTCGAAGGGGGCTGACGCAATTTGTTCCGCAAGGCTTCCAGCTCCTCGGTCAGCTTGCGTCTGCGTCCTTCCTCTGGCGCAGCTTGCTGTTCTCGTTGGCCATGCCGCAGCTTCTCCATCGCCACTTCGATGTCGCGGATCGCTTCGGGCGGACCGTTGCGTCGAACCTCCATCAGCTTCCTTTCGAGCTGCTCCAGCTCCTGGCGTCGAGCCTCGTCGTTTGGCTTTTCCGTTTTAGGCTGGGTGATGGAGGCGAGGAGTTCCTTGACCTCGCGCATCAGCACTTCGCGTTCCTTCCGTATGGCCTGGGCTTGGTCGGGCCGGTTGTCTTTGGCCAGTTGATTGATTTTCTCCGTCAGTGCGGCAACCTGACTGGTCAATGCCATCGATTGGGCGACCCGTTCGGCCATCCTTAAGCCCTCTTGAGGCTGCCCTTCGTCCCTCAGTCGCTCCGACTGCCGCCGAAGTCTCGCGAGCATTGTTTTGGTGCTTGCCATCCACTGCGCTGCCTCGTC
>JBJSWM010000248.1:0-2141 GCA_046085865.1 Pirellulaceae bacterium | reverse complement strand
TCGAAGCCGTCGGGGTTGTAGGAGTAGGGGCGATTGGTTTTTGGGTCGAATGCAGGACGGCAGGCGGGGGCCCCAAAGCCAGCCCATACCGTCATCCCTGGGGCAATCGAGTGCGTCAAATCGACGTACTTGGCAGTTCGCAATGATCGCTCATACGTCTCCCAAAGTGGATGTGGGACTGTGTTGACCGAGGCGAGGAAGGTTCTGCTGCCAAGAGGAGTCGACAGAGAAAGAAGGCTAACGAACACCAGGGCAGCGATGCCACGCACGATCTACCTCGTAGAGAGACGGGGGCAATTCGGGACTGCAGGAAGAGTTGAACGGGAATACAAGTTTACCCGGAAGTGATCAAGCGGCCGATGGATTTCTTCGATGGTCCACTAGTCCATGGCGCACTACGAATGAACTTCAGTTGGGTTGTTTGAGGTCGATTTCAGGAAGGTTTCGATCGCGGATGTTTTTGTTTCTGGACGAATTCGGAACAGGATGACGTAGATGGCTGGGAGATTGATCAATGTCAAAAACGTTGCGATCGAGAGTCCTCCCATGATGGCCATTGCCATGGGGCCCCAGAAGACGCTTCGCGTCAACGGAATCATCGCGAGAATGGCTGTCGCCGCTGTCAAGATCACCGGTCGGGCGCGGCGCACAGAGGATTCGATCACCGCTTCCCAGGGGCTCAGGCCCAACCGAATATCTTGCTCGATCTGATCGACCAGGATGACAGAGTTCCTCATGTCCATGCCTGCAAGGGCGATGACGCCCAGCAGAGCGACAAAGCCGAAGGGGGCGTGGAACAGGTGGAGGGAAGCGACGGCGCCGATCAGTCCTAGCGGTGCGATTCCAAAAATGAGGAGCGTTTTCCGAAAGTTCTGGACTTGCGCCATGAGCAACGTCAGCATCGCCAGGACCATGATGGGAAACATCCCAAAGAGCGCCGCATTGGCTTTATGGCTCTCTTCGACACTACCTCCCAGATCGATTCGGTAGCCCGTGGGGAGCTCCATTCGCAGTTGCTTGAGAGAGCGGTCGATCCGAAGGCTGACATCGGGCGCCTGATTGCCATCGGTGATATCGCAACGAACAGAGAGAATCTGTTCCTGGTTGCGACGCCAGACAATCGGGTCTTCCTGTCCATATTCCAAGTGACCGACTTGTTGCAACGGGACGCTCTTTCCACTGAGTGTAAAGAGAGTGATGTCCTCGAATTGATTTAGGTCGAGGCGTTCTTCGTCGATCGCGCGAGCCACGACCGGGAGGGTTTCGGTTCCCTCCCGATAGAACGAGATGGTTGAACCGCTGAGCAGGGTTTGCAATCCCAGTTCGATCTCCTGCGGTGATAGTCCCAGCAATCGGGCTCGGTCTTGGTCAATCCTTACATGAATCGCCTTGGCTGGCTCTTCCCATTCCAGATTCACATCGACTGCAGCGGGATCGTTGCGCATGACTTCTCGCACGCGATTGGCGAAGTTTCGAACCACGACTTTGTCTGGCCCCACAACACGAAACTGAACTGGATAGCCTACGGGTGGGCCGAAATCGAGTCGCAGGACGCGCATCGACGCATCGGAAAAGTGCGGATCGTTTTCGAAAAGCCGCAGCAAGTGGTTGCGTAACCTTTCCCTTGCCTCGACTCCCGAAGTCAGTATCACCAATTTCCCAAAGCTTGGATTGGGTAAATCGGGATTGAGCGCGAGGAAAAAACGGGCGGAGCCCGCACCGATGTAGGTGGCCACATGGAGCACGTCGCCAGCTTCGAGACGTGGTAGGTCCGAATCGCTGGGACCTTTAGGAGTCGAATTGGTGTCGCTTCGATTGGCTCCGTCCATCCATGGAAGCACTGCGGTCTCCACACGTCGGCACATTTCCTCCGTGGCACCGATCGAAGCCCCTTGGTTCATTCGGATATCGATCATGAGTTCCGGGCGGGACGACTGCGGGAAGAACTGCTGCTGCAGTTTGGTCATGCCAAAGACGGAAGCCATGAAGAGAGCAAAGGTTGTTGCGACCACCATCCATGGTCGCGAAACGGCGGCGCGGACTAGGCCCCGCAGCAGTCGATGGAACCGGGTGTCGAATGCATGATGGGAGTCGCCGTGGCCCGAACGATTATGGCTGGGAGGATCTGGGAGCAGATGCAG
>JBJSWM010000247.1:0-1300 GCA_046085865.1 Pirellulaceae bacterium | reverse complement strand
GGAGTCGGTGTTGGCTAAAGGGATGCTGGCGACGGGGGCGGCTGCCGGCCTGGGACTGGTTTCCAGTGTGGTGATCGGATCGATCCTGGCGATTCTGTTCAGTCAGTTCCGTTGGCTGCGACTGTCGATTTATCCCTATGTCATTTTTCTTCAGACCGTCCCCATCGTTGCGATTGCACCGTTGTTGATCATCTGGTCGGGGAACAATCTGAGGACCATCGTCATCATCGCGACGATCATCAGCGTCTTTCCCATCATCGCCAATGTCACCGCAGGTCTGCTGGCGATCGATCGCAATTGGATCGACCTCTTTCGAATGCACCAGGCGTCCCGCTGGCAAACCTTGGCAAAGCTACGGATTCCCGCAGCGATCCCGCATCTCTTGGTGGGAATGCGCATTTCCTCAGGACTGGCTGTCATCGGGGCCATCATCGGGGAATTCTTTGTCGGCAACGCAACAAGCTATGATGGGCTAGGGTCGCTGATGACTCAGTGGCAAAGCCAGCAACGGACGGCCCACCTTTTTGCGGCACTTGTGGCGAGCACCCTTCTGGGGATCGCCTTTTTTCTGATCGTTCACCTCCTAGGTCGCACCGTTTTTCGACGCTGGACCACGGCGGTGGATCTGGAATCGTACGAGCCCTGATGGCGGAAGGATGCGAGATGAAGCCCTACCACCGGATTCTGACCGGAATTGGACTTATGGCGATTCTGATCGGATGTTCTGCCGACAAGAAAGCCAGCAGTCCCGCCGCGAATGAAATTCCTGCCAATCCCAAGATCAAATTGGTGCTCAATTGGTACCCCGAGGCGGAGCATGGTGGGTTCTATGCGGCTCTGGTGCATGGCATCTACCAAAGCCATGGCTTGGATGTGGAGATTGTGCCGGGGGGGAAAGGTGTGTCCGTGGCACCTGAACTCGAACTGGGGAGGGCTCAGTTCGGCATCGGCAATGCAGACGATGTGCTCATGGCCCGATCGGCCGATTCGTCGATGGTGGCGCTGATGGCACCCCTGCAGAACGGGCCTCGCTGCATCATGGTGCGCGAGGACTCGGAGATCACCAGCTTCCAGACCCTGAAGAATGTCAAACTTCAGATCGACTCGGGGAGGCCGTACGTTCCGTTCCTCAAGAGCAAATCGTTGCTGGATCCTTCGGTGCAGATCGTTCCCTATTATGGGACCGTAGCGGAACTCGTTTCCGGGCCTGGGGTGGCCCAGCAAGCCTACAGCTTCAGCGAACCGCTGCTGGCCGAGCAGCAGGGGGTGAAGGTGCGGAATTTGATGATGTCCGAAATCG
>JBJSWM010000246.1:0-3081 GCA_046085865.1 Pirellulaceae bacterium | reverse complement strand
GATCTGGGTGCGATTGGCCATGGCATCGCGCCAATCTTTGCAGGGGAGGTGTAGCGTGGCATATCCACGCGGTTTGGGAAAAACCTTCATGGTGATGGAGGTGAGGATTCCGAAACGACCGGCGGATCCAACGAAGAATTTTGGAAGATCGAATCCCGCTGTGTTCTTGACGACGCGAGCCCCCGATGTGATCCACTCTCCTCTTCCATCAACAAACTCAACCGCCAGGACAAAGTCTCTCATCCCACCCCACAGCATGCGGCAGGGACCGTTGACACCGGTTGCGATGGTACCGCCTAAGGTCGCCCCGCGTGAAACGAAGGCGGGGTCGAAGGGGAGGAATTGCCGATGTTCGTCGAGCACCGACTGAAGGTCGGCAATGGTCGTGCCGGCATAGGCCGTGACTGTGAAATCGGCAGGATTGTAGTCGATCACACCTTGCAGCTTGCGAGTCGAGACACGTTCGATATTCCGACCGAGCTGCTCGGGAAGAACCGGCGACCAATCGCTGAGCCCCGTCTTGGTACCGCTACCGACCGGAAGCAGATACGGGCGATGATTTCCTTGGCGAGCGAACTGCTTCACAAGGTCGCGAACTTCGTCAACCGAAGTGGGGGTGATTGGATTGCTGTTCATCGATGGAAATCACTACAACCTCCGGGTGTGGTCATCCATCAAGAAGGACCCGACCAACGGTTCCGGTGGCTTTCTGTGTTTTAGCGTTGCACTGAGCTCGCACTCAGCATGGTGGGATTCGTACTTCGCCGAACAGTCCAGTGGGCTCGTCGGCTGTTGAAGCCAGCGCGAGAGCGTCGAAACCATTCGTTGGAGAGCCGATTTGCCGGGAAGCTGGGATTCTACATCAATTGGATCGCAGACAACAAGCACATCGTCGATCGACGCACATTCAAGCGTTGAGCCACATGCGATTTGAAGGGAGCGATTCTTGTCGCTCAAACTTGGCTTGCCATTGCAGCACTAACGGGTCGATTCTGTTTCGCCCTCCCCGCTTCGTCGTTCCTCCTCAGCGACCCTCCCTGAGGGAGGCTGAAAGCAGATCGCAACTGCTGCATGGGAGGGTGACGAGTTGCAGGAATCTTTCAAACCACGGAGACGGTTGCTACATGCGCGAAGCGATACCCTGTTTTTCTAGGGGATGAAGGCCGTAGAGCGACATCGAAGGTGCATCGCCCACCGGAAACATTTTGCCTAGGTTAGCGACTTCTTTGGGATCGCAGGCGTTGCGAATCCTCTGCATCATGTCCATGGAGGGACCATTGAACATCTGGGGTAGAAAAGCACGTTTTTCCATTCCCACTCCATGTTCGCCGGTGATGGAGCCTCCCATGTCGATGCAGAGTTTGACGATTTCTGCGGCGGTGGCTTCGGCTTTCTCCAGTGCATCGCTTTGCCTGCCATCGAACATGATCAGAGGATGCAAATTCCCATCGCCGGCGTGGAAGACGTTGGCGACAGGGATCCCGGTTCGCTGGCTGATTTCACCGATTCGCCGAAGGGCTTCTCCCAGACGATTCCTTGGAACAACACCATCTTGGACGATAAAGTCGGGACTGAGATGCCCTACGGCGGAAAAGACACTCTTCCTTCCCTTCCAGATCATCGCTCGTTCTCCCGCATCGGCGGCGACCTGCCGAGCGATGGGTGCCGTTTTTTCCAGGAGCGCTTCCAGTCTGGCTTGATCTTCTATGACCGACTCCTTGGCTCCATCCAGCTCGACGATCAGAACTGCGTCGGCACCTGCGGGGTATTTTGCACCGACCCCCAGCGTCGCGGCCTGCATGCTGGTGCGGTCCATGATTTCCATGGCGGCCGGCAACAGTCCCGCTTCGATGATCAGACTGACGGCGTCGCCCGCCTGATCGACGCTGGAGTAACCAGCCAGGACCGTATAGAACGACTCTGGCTTGGGAACCAATCTCAGCGTCACCTGGGTTGCGATTCCCTGCAGTCCTTCACTGCCGACAAAAAGCCCCAGGGAGTCGGCACCAGCATGTTCCAGCGATCTTGCCCCCAGCGTGACCAGCGAGCCATCCCCCAGCACGACTCGCGCTGCCAGCACATGATTGCTGGTCATTCCATACTTTAGGCAGTGGGCTCCACCAGCGTTGAAAGCCAGATTGCCACCGATGGTGCAGACTTGTTGACTGGAGGGATCGGGGGCGAAATGGAGCCCCCAGGCGGCGGCAGCACGAGTCACCGCCAGGTTGACGACTCCCGGTTCGACCACCGCCACCATATCGACTGGATCGAGTTCCAGGATGCGGTTCATGCGATTGAGTGCGATGACGATGCCTTGGGAATGGGGAAGCGAACCTCCGGAGAGACTGGTGCCTGATCCACGCGCCACAAAGGGGACGCCCCAGCGATGGCAAGCGGCTACCGTCTGCTGCACCTCCTCTTCGGTCTTCGGGAAGACCACCGCTTTGGGCCGCACGGCAAAGGCAGTCAGTCCGTCGGATTCGAAGGTAGCCAGGTGGGCCGAGGCGGTGGTGTAGCGGTCTGCAGGATAGATCAACCGCATCCGCAGAAGGAAGTCATCTGGCAGACAATCTTGATCGTCCCGCATCATGCTCTCCCGAATCATCCCTATGATTTTCGAACACCACCTCAACCCTCACATTGTAGCCCATATTCGCCGATCGACTTAGCGCACCCGAACCTGGATTGCGACAACGGGGAACCGATCTGATCTGGGCTACGGTCTGGCTTAGGTTGCCAACCCTATCGGCCATGTGGCGGGGACGAAGACGACTTGCGGGGCCATTGGTTTCCAGAGACTTGCGACCTAGCTAGGGAACGATTTCTTTCCTGTTTTCGGCTGGAACAACCAGGGTCGTGATCAGGGCGATGCGACATCTCCCGAATAGCGAAATCCTTTCAAAATTCGGCTGAACAGGCAACCATTCGTCGTGGCTCGGGATTGCGAAATCGGTGCTGTCCGAGAATTTTTCAGAAAACAGCGCAACGCACCTCGCTGCAAATAGAATGAGGTCCGTCAGAGAACTGATGAAATAGCTCTTTGCCAGCTTGTGTGGCTTCCTGCTGCACTCGACCTTCGGC
>JBJSWM010000245.1:0-1203 GCA_046085865.1 Pirellulaceae bacterium | reverse complement strand
CCAGCTCGGTTGGCTCCGCTGACCACCTTTCCGTGAATGTAGTCTCGATGCTTTTCGTCCCTAGCCGTCAGACCAAAGCTAAGGCAATTCCAGGATAGCCTGCCACCCGCCTCAAAGGCCATGAGGATACGGGGTCGAGTTGGTTATTGGCCGCAAATCTTGAAGTGGGGGGCAATCGTTTGAAAAAGAGCGTCGTGCAACAGGCCATTGCTGGCCAGCACGCTGGACGGCCCAGTCCAGGGCAGTTCATCCCCCGCACAGTCGGTGACGCGCCCACCTGCCTCCGTCACCAATAGCACTCCAGCCGCGTGATCCCATGGGCTCAATCGGTACTCAAAAAATCCTCCGAAGAGCCCACGACTGACAAACGCGAGATCCAGAGAAGCGGTTCCGAAGCGACGAATACCATGAATGTTTTGACGGAACAAATCGCCCACGGTTGCCAACGTCGCCTCCATCATCCGCCCGCGATCGTAGTAGAACCCCGTCGCAAGCACCGTCTGATCCAACTGCGACTCCTGGCTGACACGGCACCTTTGACCGCCGTGGTAGGCCCCATGCCCTGCAACGGCCACATGCCAATCGTCGGTGATCGGATTGACCACCACGCCCACCTTGCGAATACCTTGATGGACATAAGCGATCGAGACAGCGAAATGAGGGATGCGATGAGCGAAATTCGTCGTCCCATCGATGGGATCGATCACCCATAGATGCTCGCTGTCGACAGCATCCCGCAGCGTCTCTTCGCCTAGCATCGCGTGGCCGGGCAATCGTGTCCGAATCACCCCCGCAATCGCCGATTCGGCCGCCAAGTCGGCGTCGGTCACCAGATCAGCATTCCCTTTGAATCGAATGTCAAAACCCGATTCCCAGAATTGGCGAACGACTTTCTGAGCCTGCGTCGCTGCCTCCATCGCCACCCCAAAAAATGGCTCCGCTTCCTCCAGGCGTCGGTGCAGCGCAGGATCGATGATGGACATAGGAACGGGGTCTTTCTGGAAAGGGAATGAGAATCGAGCCATGGAGTCAAGAAGAGCCGGCCAAGGACGCTTAGCGGTACTTCTGACTGGCGAGGACCGCCAATTCGTCGCACCGTTCATTCTCTGGATGACCCGAATGGCCTTTGACATGATGGAACGTGATTCGATGAAGTTGCTGAAGCTGATCTAGCTGCTGCCACAGTTCGACGTTCTTCACCGC
>JBJSWM010000244.1:0-801 GCA_046085865.1 Pirellulaceae bacterium | reverse complement strand
TGCCCAATCGGCGAATGATGGTGCTGTGGTCTGGTACTTGGCCACTAAGCGACGCAATTCTTCCTGGGCTGCATGCTGGTCCTTGCTGAGGAAGACCGCTCGGAGATCTTCCGCTGCCTACTTTCGCATAGGAAGCTTGGGGATGTAATGCATGGCATTCTGCATCAGGTGGAACTGGCATCGTTGCCAAGGAACCGAAGGCAAGACAGCCTTTCTAGCTGCCTGGAGGCCCGAGTGCTGATCACCGACGATGCACTGAACCCCTTTCATGCCACGAGTGAGCGGGCTTTCCAGGAAGGATCGCCAGTGTACTTCCGCTTCGCTCAATGAGCAGCTGACTCCCAGAACGCTTCGATGGCCATCCGGAAGAATGCCGATAGCCACTAGCACGGCACAGTCTCTGACAGTGCCGTCCACTCGGACTTTTTCGTATCTGGCATCGAGAACCAGGTACTGGACGCGGGTCCAGCTTGCGGTTCCTCCAGGCATCCAGTTCCTCGTCGAACAGCTTAGCGGCTCGACTGACCTGCGCACTGGAGACGTCCAGACCGCAGAGTTCCTTGGTGATTGCTGCAACTTTCCGTGTCGAGACACCTTGGACATACATTTCGGCGAGGGCCAGTTTTAGAGCTCTTTCACTGCGTTCGCCACGCTCCAAGGCCGAGGGATAGAATTGAGAATCTCGGGTTTGGGGTATCTGCAGTTGAAGCTTGCCGAGGCGGCTGCTGAAAGTCTTCGGTTTGAATCCATTGGCATGGGACCTTCGGCCTGCTGATCGCTCGTAGGGATCAGCCTGGAGGT
>JBJSWM010000243.1:0-1989 GCA_046085865.1 Pirellulaceae bacterium | reverse complement strand
CGCGAGGGATGCGAAAAGAGTCCCGGTAAGCTGACCTAGCATCCCGAAAAGACGGTCGACAGCGGAACGAAACCATTGCTTGATGGAACCGACAGATCTTTCTGGAGATCTTCTGGAGCCGACCGGTGGGATCCCCGGCGTGCTACATGCTCCAATCATCCAGCAATTGCAAGCGGTAAGGATCCACCGTGGGTTTGGCCAGCGAACCTATCATCCGGTTGCTGTTCAGAAAGCAACGTCTTCGCCTCTTTGGCCCACTTAGGCGATGATCTTCTGAATCGGTTCCACCGGCTCGACTCCCACCAGTTTCTGGTCCAGCCCTGAGTGAAAGTACGCGAGCCGATTGGGGTCGATTCCCAATTGATGCAGGATGGTTGCGTGAAGCCGCTTGACGTGGAAAGGGTCTTCGACCGCAGCAGCCCCCAATTCGTCGGTGGTGCCTACACTGATTCCACCCCGGATCCCACCCCCTGCCATCCACATGGTGAAGCCATAGGAATTGTGGTCGCGTCCGGTCCCTTCGGTATATTCGGCTGTTGGCTGTCTCCCAAATTCGCCACCCCAAACCACTAGCGTCTCCTTCAGGAGATCGCGTCGCTTCAAATCGGTGAGAAGCGCCGCGATCGGCTGATCGGTATTGAGCGCATGGTAGTTGTGGTTCTTCTCCAAATCGGAGTGGGCATCCCAGTTGTCGTCATTGTGAGCCCCACCCGAATAGATCTGAATGAACCTCACCCCTCGCTCCACCAACCTTCTTGCGAGCAGGCACTTGGTTCCGAAATCGCGAGTTCTCTCCCCATCCAGGCCATAGAGCTTGTGGGTTTCCTCGGTTTCCTGAGAGACATCGACCGCTTCGGGGGCGTGTTCCTGCATCCGGTAGGCCAGTTCGTAGCTGGCGATGCGAGCCGCCAGATCCGAATCTCCCTGCCGTGCCGCCAAATGCTCTTCATTCTGTGCCTTGAGCGCATCGAGCAGCAGACGCTGTTGCTGCCGCGAGACCCCTTCACGGGCCTTCAGATCGAGTATCGGGGTTCCTTGGGCTCGGAAGATAGTCCCCTGGAAGTTGGCAGGCATGTAGCCGCTTGACCAATTCTTCGCACCCGAGATCGGCCCTCCCTTAGGGTCCAACATCACGACAAAACCGGGGAGATTGGAATTCACCGAGCCCAGCCCATAGTTGACCCAGGATCCTAGGCACGGATGCCCGCTCTGCACCCGTCCAGAATTCATCATCAACATCGCTGAACCATGGATCGGGGAATCAGCAGTCATCGAGTGAATGAACGCGATATCATCGACGCACCGACCCACGTGCGGAAATAGTTCGCTGACCAACTTGCCGCACTGGCCATAAGGACGAAATCCCCAGCGGGGTTCGACGATCCTTCCGGTGTTTCGATGCCCACCACGGCCAAAAGTCTTGACCTCTACCGTCTGATTATCCCGTCCCTTCATCTGAGGCTTGTGATCGAAGGTATCGATATGGCTTGGCCCGCCATACATGAAGAGGAAGATCACGCTCTTGGCCTTCGGTGCAAAGTGAGGCTGGGGCAATTCCCCTTCCGGCTGGGAGGCCGAACCACGCTTCGCAAAAAAGCCATCTCCCTCCAGCAGTCCGGCTAGTGCCGTACCGGCAAAACCTCCACCAGCCTGCCAAAGAAATTCGCGACGTGTTCGACCACAAAAGTTGCGTTGCATGACGTCCCCACTGGATGGTTCGGCACCAGGCTTTTCCTTCTCAGGAATCGATTCCCAGTCGACCGATTCGATCAATCGATGTAGATGTATTCGTTGCTATTGCAGACCATCAGACAGAACTGTTGCAGCGCCTGAGCGGCAGTCAATTGGTGCTGGTCTCTAAGTGCTGCCATCAAGTCGATGCCGCGCTGGACTTCCATATCCGAAGCCCGTCTCAATAACGCCAACTCCACGGCGCGCCGCACCTGCTGAGCGGGATCGCCCCCCACTTCCTCGCTCACCCGCCCAGCC
>JBJSWM010000242.1:0-2501 GCA_046085865.1 Pirellulaceae bacterium | reverse complement strand
CGCAGCAATGAAAGCGGGAATCGTAATGAATGGACCAATTCCCACCATGTTGGCGATGTTCAAGGAGGTCGCCTGTAGCAACCCCAAAGATCGCTCCATCCCCTGGGGCGATGATGGTGTTCGCGCATCGTCCAATTCCATGATTCTCCCCTGCCTAGTTGCAATGGAAGCGAATGCATTCAGCGACGCGTCACCGACCAAAGGGTTGATCGCTACAAAGATGGCAAGGCTGCTATCGACGGGCCCCTAACGGCAGTTCTCCATCGACCAAGTGCTGCTTCGCGGACTTCCAGAACACGGCTCAGGCTGAGCCTGATTGCTATGACCGTCGGCCCTCTCGCCTAGCTGCTGCCATCGATGCAAGGCCACTGCCAAGCTGGTCCAACCCTGGTCCCGAGATCGATCCGAACCCCGGCTCCCACCGCCACCTCATTTGCCGCGATCTGCTTCCCCCCGCTCGCTTCACCCTAACGCCAACATCAATAGAGGTTTCTCATCAGCTCGACAAGGCAGTCGACCTCATGAGGAGTCAGCGACTCGGAAAAACTGGGCATGATCGACCGATCGGTGGTCTTGATGCTCAGCTGGCCATCGTCCCCACGCACAATTTCCTCCAATGGGATGACCATGATCCGGCTGCCATCACTCGCCGGATTCGTTAATGCGATGGTCATCGAGTCAGCATCCCGCTGTACGATCACACCCGATACAACACCCCCGTCTGTCTCAATCACGCTGACGCGATAGGCTTCCGCGACATGCTTGTAAGGATCGACAATCGAATTCCTAAGGTACTCTTCCGACTGCAGTCCGACAGTTTCAAGCGAAGGAGCCAGATAGCTGCTGGGGAAGTGACACTGCACGCACCCACCCTTCCCACGAAAGATTTGCTCTCCCTCAACGATCCAGTCGAGTCGCACCGGAGCTCTTGGGGGCGGTTCTGGGGGGCGGGCAATGGGCAGCCCATCGATCCGCTTTCGATCGACCACGCCACCCTGGCTCATCAAATAGGCCACCAAGTCACGCACTTCGCTATCGGTTAGCTTGGTCGCCACTTGTGGCATGATGGAGTTGGGCGATGTGCTGAAAGCAGTTGGATCGACAATCGACTCGATCAAATACTGCTCTGCGCTGTAACCTTCCCGTCGGCTTCCTGCCTGGAGCCCCAGATCTTTGACAGACGGCCCTCTCGCCAAGGAGCCGTCAAGCGAATGACAGAAAACGCAATTCGTCTTGAATAGTTCGGCTCCTCTACCCGTGTAAGCAAGGGTGAATGAGCCGGCGGATAGCGGTCTGTATCGGCTCAGCACCGCAGGGAAAACCGCCAGAACGATGAGGGCGGCCAGCACCACAGACAGAATATAACGAAGGAAGGTGTTCATGATTCCGGCTGCTCGAACCCCGTTTCCTGCTACTCGCCAAAGGTAAGTCGGTACAACTTATTGTCTGGACGGCGCGTGATGACGAAAAGACTGCGATCGCCGTCGAAAGCAATTCCAACAGGTCGCGGCAAATTGGCGAAAAGATCGCTGGATACCACCGATAGCTTGTCTCCGTCCCTCTCCAGCTTGAGACGGAAAATCGAATCCCTCGGCAAATCAGCTACCAAAATGCAATCCTGGAAGTCCTTGGGCAAGCGCCCTCCCGACAGGTAAACCAGTCCAGTCAAGTTGCCTCGCTCACCCCCGTTCCAAAGAGGCTGACGAAACTGCCCCTCGTCGACCCCTTCATCGCCTGGCAACACATAGGGATGCCCATAATGTTGCCCCTCCTGGACGTAATCGACCTCGTCTCCTCGATTGTTATTCGAATCGTTGTCGGTGATAAACAGCTCATCCTGACCGTTCAACGTCATCCCAAAAGGGTTCCGGAACCCCCGAGCAAAGATTTCCGGTACCGAGCTGCCTGGAGCGTACTTCAGGATGGTCCCTTCGATTTCATCGACGTGAACGGATCGGTTGGTAGGGGTCCCGACAGCAACGAAAAGGTTTCCCTTGGAGTCGATTGCGACTCCGTTGTTGGAATGCTGACTGTCAGGGATCCTCAACCCTGGTAAATCGGTGACGACGTCGAGAAATTCGTCGAAGACACCATCCCCGTTTTGGTCGCGACACCGCGTGACAGCCCCCGTCTTTTCATAGACGAGGCGTTCTCGAGTTGCACGAACAAATCGTCCGGACCGCGAAGCGTAAAGCGATCCATCATGCCAGAAAAGGCCATTGGTCCTTCCAAACAAGCCAGCGGGCGAAGACCGATTGGACTTCCATGTTCCTCCTTCAGTCTGCTCGAAAGCGATGACCCCGCCCACTTCCCTACCATCCAAAAACGAGTCGTAGCTGACGAATACCTTACCTCCATCGCCGGTGCAAACGCAGATTGGCTCATCGGCCAATGGACCAATGGTCTCCAGCGAGATTCCCGGATACTTCAAGGGCTGACCGTAAATCAAATCCGGTCTCTGCTGTCGAATCCATATCAGCCCCAGAGCCGCGCAGGAAACG
>JBJSWM010000241.1:0-1567 GCA_046085865.1 Pirellulaceae bacterium | reverse complement strand
CTCTTGGCAGCAGAACCTTCCTCGCCTCGGTCAACACAGTCCCACATCCACTTTGGGAGACATATGAGCGATCATTGCGGGATGCCAAGTACGTCGATCTGACTCACTCGATTGCCCCTGGGATGACGGTATGGGCTGGTTTTGGTGCCCCCACATGCCGTCCGGCATTCGACCCAAAAACCAATCGCCCTTACTCCTACAACCCCGACGGCTTCGAAGCAAATCAATACACCCTGCCTACCGACCAGCTTGGGACTCAACTGGATCCACCGGCCCACTGGAATCCAGATTTCCCAGCCATCGATGAATTGCCAGCGACGTTCGCGGTTCGTCCTCTCTGCGTGATATCCATCGCTGAACGCGTCGCAGCCGACCCCGGCTATTCACTTCAAGTATCCGATATCCAAGCATGGGAAATGAAATTTGGCCGCATTCCAGAAGGCTCCGTCGTCTTCGTTCGCTCCGACTGGTCGAGGGACTGGGGAAAACCAGGGCTCGCCGAAAGAACGGTTTACCCCGGCGTCTCCTTGGAGGCAGTGCAATACCTTCACTTAGAACGCAAGATCCTATTTCATGGCCACGAGCCGCTCGATACCGACGCGACCCCGACCCTCGTCGCCGAACGCTGGCTGCTAACGAATGGCTACACCCAGGCCGAAGGCCTAACCAACCTCGATCTGGTACCAGAAGTCGGAGCGTTGGTCTCGATTGGCTTTGCGAAATTCCAAGGTGGCCTTGGCGGCTACGCTCGGTTCATCGCGATCTGCCCACCCGATTGGCGACATGGCGATACCATGAACTCCACCCTCGAAGCACCATTAAGCAAACGAAGCAGCCCCCTTCGATGGGATCCCGAAAGCGGCGTTCGACGGCGTCAAAAGGTCGGAACCAGATGATGTCAGCCCCCCTAATCCACCAAAAAGGCGTCAGCAACGACTAGAAGATGAGATCTTAGCAATAGCCCCTCACTTCCCTACGGATAGTGGATTGCTTCATCACCTGACACCCACTCTGAAAAATAGTCGCCACCCAAGCTTCTATGGATCTGAATGGGAATCGATGCGTGTCTTCGTAGAGATCAGTGGATCGTTGATGCCACCCCTCAATGCTGGATCTAAAAAGTCGACTGCCGAGAAAGTCGATCGGTTCTCGATCCGCTGGCTTTCCGTGCTTTAGAAGTCGTCCATCCCAACATGCTACGGGGCAGTGGGAAGGTACCACCTACTGCCATACAACCGCGCCATACCCCACTTGCATCCCAATCATCGAAGTATGCTGCGAGACATTCGGTCCTTCTTGGCCAGCTAACCCCAACCAGGCCGCCGCGTCCCCTTCCGCTACCACCAGAAGGTAAGAAGCTAGCCGCCTCAAGACCTTCCATCAGAAACTCCAAGCGAACGCATCGTAGCGATCGCGTCCCGCAAGAATCCCAGATCGATCCGAAACTGTGAATCCGTCGCTTGGCACCCTTTCCCCTGGAGCCTAAGGCCAATCCACTGGCAATCGAGGGGAGCAGAGAGGGAACAGCTAGCAACTTGCAGGTTTTCGGTGGACTGATGAGGCGATG
>JBJSWM010000240.1:0-3319 GCA_046085865.1 Pirellulaceae bacterium | reverse complement strand
GGGTCGCCACCATGCTCGCCGCAGATGCCGATTTTTAGTTCCGGTCGCTTGGAGCGTCCTTTCTCGACGCCGATCTTCATCAGCTGACCAACCCCCGTGGTATCGATCGAGGCGAACGGGTTCGCCTTGACGATTTCCAGTCCCTGGTAGGCAGGCAGGAACGAGTTGCTGTCATCGCGGCTCATCCCAAGGCAGGTCTGCGTCAGGTCGTTGGTGCCGAAGGAGAAGAACTCTGCCGTTTCGGCGATCTCGTCGGCCGTCAGGGCTCCACGGGGGACTTCGATCATCGTACCGACCGAGTAAGGGAACTTCTTCCCGGTTTCCTTCATGACTTCGCCGGCCACACGGTGAATGATCTCGACTTGCAAATCGAGTTCTTTCTTGAAGCCGACTAGCGGCACCATGATTTCCGGCTTGACCTTGATACCATCCTTCAGGACAGCCGCAGCCGCCTGGAAAATGGCGCGGGCCTGCATTTCGGAAATCTCGGGCCGGACGATTCCCAGTCGGCAGCCTCGGAAGCCAAGCATTGGATTGAACTCATGGAGTTCGTGCACCAGCTTGGTGACTTCTTCGACCGAGATGCGAAGCTGCTTGGCGACTTCTTCTTGGCCCTTCTTGTTGTCCGATTGTGGCAGGAACTCATGGAGGGGTGGATCGAGCAGTCGGATGCATGCCGGCCGCCCGTCGAGGGCTCGGAAAATCCCTTCGAAATCCTTTTGCTGGTAGGGGAGCAGTTTGGCCAGTGCCTTCTTGCGATCCGATTCTTCCTGCGCCAGGATCATCTGGCGAACGGCGATGATCCGATCTCCTTCGAAGAACATGTGCTCGGTGCGGCAAAGTCCAATCCCTTCCGCCCCGAAGGCGATGGCGTTGGCCACTTGGTCGGGTTGGTCTGCATTGGTGCGAAGCCCCAATTTGCGGTAGCCGTCTGCCAGCTTCATGATGAAGTTGTAGTACTGGAAGACCTTGCTATCGGCTGGCTTCATCTTCTTGGAGACCAGCACCTGCTTCAGTTCGCTGTCGGCGGTAGCGATCTTGCCGTGGAAGACTTCACCGGTCGAACCATTGATGCTGATGGCATCTCCTTCTCGGAGCGTGACACCTTTGCATTTGAGGGTTCCCTTGTGGTAGTCGATCTCGACATCCCCGGCACCGGCGACGCAGACTTTGCCCATCTGTCGAGCCACCAGAGCGGCGTGGCTGGAGACACCACCGCGAGCGGTGAGGATTCCATCGGCGGCGATCATGCCGCGCAGGTCCTCAGGGCTGGTTTCGATACGGGCGAGCACGACGGGCTGGCCTTTAGCGGCCAGCTGTTCTGCCTTGCCGGCGGTGAAGACGACGGCTCCCGAAGCGGCGCCTGGTCCGGCTGGAAGTCCAACTGCCATCAGCCGTCCTTCCTTTTTCGCCTTGGCATAGGCGTCGGTGTCGAAGATCGGCTGCAGAAGCTGGTTGAGGGCTTCTGGGTCGCCCGATCGCACGGCATGCTCTGGGGTCATCAGTTTCTCTTTGACCATGTCGTGAGCGATCTTCACGTAGGCCAGAGCGGTTCGCTTGCCGTTGCGTGTCTGAAGCATGTACAGCTTCTTCTTTTCGATGGTGAACTCAAAGTCCTGCACATCACCGAAATTCTTTTCGAGGATCTTGCGGACTTCGACCAGTTCCTTGTAGGCCGGGCCGATGATCTTGTCGTGAGCCATGTCGGCGATCTTCAGCGGGGTGCGTACACCAGCCACCACGTCTTCGCCCTGAGCGTTGACTAGATATTCGCCATAGAAGACATTCTCGCCGGTCGCCGGGTCGCGGGTGAATGCCACGCCGGTGGCGCAGTCGTCGCCCATGTTGCCGAAGACCATGCTTTGGACATTGACCGCTGTCCCCCACTCGTCGGGAATCCGATACTTCTGTCGATAGAGAATCGCACGCTCATTCATCCAGCTGCCGAAGACCGCAGAGATGGCACCTTCCAGCTGCTTGACCGGATCGGTCGGGAAGGACTTGCCGGTTCGCTCGCGGATCAGCGCCTTGTATCGCTTGACCAGCTCCTTCAGATGAGCTTCCGTCAGCTCCGTGTCTTCCTTGACTTTCACTTCCTGCTTCAGATGGTGCATCACCTCTTCAAACGGCTCATGCTCATTTTCGTGCCGTTTCTGTACGCCCATCACCACGTCGCCGTACATCTGGATGAATCGGCGGTAGGAGTCCCAGGCGAAGCGTGGATTCTTGGTGGCTACCGCCAAGCCCTCGGTGGTGCTGTCGTTGAGTCCCAGGTTGAGGATGGTATCCATCATGCCGGGCATGGAATCGCGGGCGCCCGATCGAACCGACACCAGCAGTGGGTCGCGGACGTCGCCAAACTTCTTGCCGGTTTCCTTTTCCATCCAGGAGATGGCGCGATTCAAGTCGGTCAGCAGGCCCTCGGGGAACTTCTTGCCGTTTTTGTAATAATGAACGCAGACCTCGGTGGTGATCGTGAAACCCGATGGGACTGGAAGACCGATTTTGGTCATTGCGGCCAGGTTGGCTCCTTTGCCCCCAAGCAAGGACTTCATGTCCCCCGCGCCATCGGTTCGCGACTTGCCAAAGTAATAGATCATTTTGGAGGCCATTTGAGTTCGAGATCCTTCCGTTAAACTGGCTGACAAGGAAACAAATACCGGTGGCGACGAGTTTATCGGTCAGGGGAAAAATCGTCAATTCTGCTTGGATTTTGGACCCTTACTCCCGTTCCGTTTTTGAAGAGTATCAGGCGACCGGAGGTGGGCAGTGAATGGATTCGAACGACGAGGGGCCAGCCCATGGGAGGCATGGACTGGCCGCAGCGGCGGGCTCCTGGTGGTCGGACATGGGACCCGAAACTCGCAGGGAGTCCAGCAACTGCTGACTCTGTCCCAGCAAATCGCTGAGATCGCCTCTCCATGCCCAGTCGAAGGGTGTTTTTTGGAGTTGGCGCAACCCTCCATCGAGGAAGGAGTTCAGCGTCTGGCAAGCCGAGGAGTGAGGCGACTGGTTACCCTTCCAATCCTGCTTTTTGAGGCGGGGCATGCCAAGTCGGACATTCCCCAGGCAGTGACGCAAGCTGCTCGGGAAGCGGGAGTCTTGGTGGAAGGCCAGTCACCCCCCCTTGGGTGCTCGGCCGAAGTTCTTGCCCTTTCACACCAAAGGCTGGTCGAGTCGATCGAGCGGGAGGAGGGGAGGTGCGACCGCGACAAACTAAGGGATCTTCTGTCGGGACCCACCAGCTGTCTGGTGATGTTGGGGCGCGGGGCAAGCGACCGGAAAGCCGTCGGGGCAATGCGTCGCCTGGCGGTGCTGC
>JBJSWM010000239.1:0-7012 GCA_046085865.1 Pirellulaceae bacterium | reverse complement strand
GGGTGTGTGAGGCCGTCGATCGTCACAAGACTGTCCAATGCGATCGATCGCTATCAAGAACCGGACTTCCCAAGCCGTTCGTCGCGACGGCGGAACACACCACGATGGTTCGACCGACGTTTGGTTTTGGTGTGTTCGCGGTCGGGTCGATTCCTGCCACTGGCTACATCCACACACCGCCGTCTCCAATCGCCATAAGGTCGGTCGATTGACGACCGGCTCACACACCCTACGGGTTGATTGCTCGTGCTCGAAAGACGCAATCGCGGATCGACGTTTGGTTCTGGTCTGTTCGCGGTCGGGTGAATCGTGCAGGGGATCAGGAATGCATGGCCCAGACGGCCATGCCACAGGAAGACAGCCGACAACCGCAGCTGTGGCTTCACTCCGTCGGTCACCTCCCCGCTCAACCGGCTCGCTTCTGCATCTGCTCGCGACGCAATCGCTTCTTTTCAGCTTTGCTAAGCGGTCTTCCCGAGTCCGGCAGATCGTCCTCATCGTCGTCATCTTCATACGATTCGGCGCGCTGCGATGCTTTTTCGGGTGACTTGGAATCGACATCCCGGAACTGCGGTGCTCCCTCGCGGTCCTCCGCTGGCGGCCTTAACTTCAGAGAGTCCATGAAGCCAAAAAGTCCCTTCTTGGACGGTACGCTTTCCCCAGATGTCGACGATGACTTGGCTACCACGTCTCCCTTCCCGCTTCCGACCTCTTCCGTCTCCGAGGACTTGCGACCAGGGAGCCATCGCTTCCATCCAGGCCCCTCCGAACCCGAATCGGCCTCGATCGCCGCCGCTTTTCCGCTCTTTGAGCTAGATGCAGCCGGATCCTCCGAAGATTCCTTCGAACTTCGCTTGAGCTTGGCCATCAGACGGCCAAGCAGTTGTGTGCGACCTTCGCCACCGTCCGTGGCGCCGCTGGCCACCACCTGCCCATTTTTCCGCTTCCACCAGGAAAACCCGGGCTTATCCCCCGATGCAGCTTCCGTGTCGCTCTCTTCCAACGGCCCATCAACCGCTTTGCGTTTCCAGGGTATCCAGGAGTTCGATCGACTTGCCTGGTCGTTGTCCGTTGCGTTGCTTCGTGATGCCGCAGAGGAGTCACTTTTGGCAGTCGCTTTGCCGGCAGTTTTGCCAGATGACTCGCTGGCGGCGAGCGGATCAGCCACTTTTCGTTTCCAGGGGATCCAGCTTCGTCCGGTCGACGGATCGGACTCCACGGGATCCGCTGCGGCTTTCCCTTTTTCGGTTGACGAGTTTCTGGATGCGTCGGATGAAGCTGACTTGTTGGCGGAACCAAGCCCTGTGGTTGGTGCGGGAGCGGCTGGGGTTCTGCCTGCAGCATTTGCGCTGGAAGCAGTGGCTGGCGAGCCACCAGAGGAGGTCGCTGGCGCTTTGTTCTTGATGGAATCGCTGGGAGACTCCGATGCACCTCTTGCCGCTGGTGACGGCGAAGCGGCGCTGCCGACTGCCACCTCCTCCTGCTCCTCTTCCTCAAGCAAAGTTTCCTCGGCTTTCGGAGGCGGTTCCCCAACTCGCATCACCCACTGCACCCAGCCTGGCACTTGGATCGGTTCCTTGTCTTCCTCTTCCTGCCCTTCCTCTCCTGACTGGTCCAAGCCTGACTTCTTCAGACCGATCGACTTGCGATAGCGATTAGGAATCCAATGGAGCGAAAGAGATTTGGCGTTCGGACCGACCAATCCTCGACGTTCCAGCAGGTCTCTTTGCGCCGCCACATAGACCATCTGCAAATGCTGCGCGACGGCGATGAAAACCGCCAGCACTCCTGCCAACCAGCAGCTACCCACCCACCAGTCAAGCGTCGCGGGGCTTGATCCGATCTTGAACAGCCCTGTTCCGTAAAGCCCCGCGCCGATCCAGGCTGCAAGGCCGACCAGCCAATGCACAAGACTGCCTTTGGCATTGCGGAATTCATCACACATCCGTATTCCCAGAAGCGCTGCCAGTATCGACGTTGCGACTGCAGCGACACCCCAGCCCGGATACCCAAGCTGGGCTTGCGTCCACCGATCGATGGTGGCGCCTACCAGTCGCAGCAGGGAAGTCGATGCGTCGATCGTCATCCAACCTGCAGCAAGTACCATCACCCACCAGATGCGATACTTGGCGTGATAGTCATTCATTTGACAGGATCGCAATCGGTACGTCATCCAGCACATCAAGGTCGTCACCATTAGCGCGACCAAGACGAAACATTGAGCGATCCCGTGGGGCGATCGAAGATGAAACAGATAGAGCAGCGGCATGGGGGTTGCGGATGCCCCAGGGCGTACATAAATCCACCAGTGAAGCCCCACCATCATCAGCCAAAGAGCCCAAAGACCAGTGACCGCCGCGCCACTGGATAGACTTCGCACCGGTAGCGCATCCAAAACCCGCATGCGGCAATAGCGATGCACCGACTCGCTGAACCCCTCATCGGGCGTTGTCAGTAGGCGGGATTCCAGGCTGGCGCCCGGCGCGCCGCGCCGAGTCCGCTTGGGTGGCGATACCGACGACATTTCCGCCGTTGCCTCCAGCAACTGCAGCCGTCGCCGATCGACACGCGTATTCCTGCTCAAGGCCATCGCTGTCCCTCGCCAAATCCGTTCCTGCGGCGACACTCGCCAACATCCCAAGCGATCGATAGGAAATTCGACTCTCGACGTCAACGTCGGACCGGTCGCTGGATGGCTATCAAGAAGCAATGCGACGAGGATTCAGTCCATCGACAAGAGACGAACCGCAAAAGGAATCGCAAGAAGGCTAGCGTTTCCAGAGCGGGTCGTGGGTAGCGTCTCCCTGCTTGGTTGGTCCGCGATTGGTACCGCTGCGGCCAACCCAACAAACCGTCTTTGGCTCAGTCCCTTAGATCTTTCCCCTGGATCGATTCCAGAGGAAAGGGAAGCCAGCACGGTAAAAGATCCATCGACGGTGGGATCCCTAGCGACGGTTACTTCATCCCTGCGGCTTCGATGACCATCTGAGTAAAGCCGGAGGTGAGGTTATCGCTATCGGACCAAGCCCATAGATTGCGGACGATGTCGGTGACCAGGATCCCCGCCAAGCCCATTAGGAGAAGGATGGAAAGCAAGGCGCCTACCTGCAGCATGGAGAAGGGGATCTCGGGGGTCGCCCGCACCACGGCAGGCCCCGCAGCAGTCGCTTCCTCCATTCCCAGCCCACCACCGGCCAACGCTCCCGACCCCAATCCACCACCACCCAAGTCGGCAGCCAAATCATCCAAGCTGCCCGAGGTCGGAAGTGCGACCGCTCCATCGCCGAAATCGGCAGAATCTTCCAGTTCAATCACCTGCGAACCGCTGTCGTCATCGGCGTCAGCGGCGTTGGAAGGAGAGAGTTGGAATTCTTGGTCCTGCTGGAAATCGACCAGCGATCCACTGCCACCGGCACTCGGTTTTTTGACCCCCGAGCCTTCGCTACCTAGATCCAGTCCAGAGATTCCTGAACCGGCGAGGTCGAGCGGTTCATCATCGAGCGACAGACCGCTATCGCTGGGGCTGACTAGGTTGATGTTGCTATCGGCGGCCAACTGGACATCGCTTCCGGTTCCGAGCACCAGTTCGTCTTCATCTTCCTGAAGGGGCATTTCCTTCGGGGATTTCGACTTGCTGGTGGTCCCGCCAAGCACATCCGATTTCTCGACCGGTCCGATGCTTAGCCCACCGTCTCTGGAATCCCCGAGCGAGATTTCGCTGCCGCTGTCGGAGGCCAGTCGAAGTTCATCCCCAAGCTCTAGGTCACCCGACCCGAGGGAATCCAGCGAGTCGTCTCCTTCTTCGATCAAAGGCAGGTCGCTTCCGCTACGACGGCCGCTTTTTCCAGCGCCGCTGCGCGAGCCGGAGATGCCTGATCCGGTTCCCAGGTCAAAATCGTTGCTGGAGATGACCAGAGAAGAGCCGCTGGGATCGGTCCCTTCGTCCAGCAAACCTCCAGCCTGATCTTCCAGAGCCCTTTCGACTTCCTCGGGCTTGAATTTCCAGCTGGTTCCATCGCGGTAGCCGAAGATTTCGCCACGCGACAGCATCTCGACCACCTCATCGACGGTCACTTGCAGTTTCTTGGCCGCTTCTTCCAATGAGATGTAATTGGCCATCGAGAGCACCAACTTTCTGGATCAACTAAACAAGAAAATTGCGGCGAGTTTTCCGGTCGAAGAGACCACGCGGAATTTTAGTCCACGATAGTCCGTCGGGACAACAAATTCCACCGTTTTCTCTACTTCGACCGCCAGCGGCTCGGTTCGTGAAGGGCATGCTCTGGGTTTCCATGCCGTTTTCGGTTCGATCCGAGGGATCTCCCCCCCAACCGGTATCGCCGTCTCAATCCACCAGGTCAATTCCTGCGAATCCCCAGGCCGGCCCACTTGGGAACCGGTTCAGCCTCCCATCCGCTGCCCGATTTCCCCCACCAGATCGGCTGCCTTGACCCGCACCTGCTCGAGGGTGTCACGATCGCGGACGGTCACCGTCTGGTCGACCAGCGACTGGCTATCGATGGTGATGCAGTAGGGTGTCCCTGCTTCGTCCTGTCGACGGTAGCGTCTCCCGACCGCCCCCTTCTCGTCATAGAAAACATTCCAGTGTTTCTTCAGCGAGGCATAGACTTCGTGAGCCATTTCTGGCATCCCGTCGCGTTTGACCAGCGGGAAGATCGCGGCCTTGATGGGCGCGACGCGGGGATGGAACCGGAGCACGACGCGCGACTGCATCGCGCCCGATTCATCGGGCGCTTGGTCTTCATCGTAGGCTTCGCACAGGAAGGCCAGTGTCGCGCGATCCGCTCCAGCCGACGGCTCGATCACATGCGGGGTGTAGCGAGATCCAGTCGCTTCATCGCGATAGGTCAGATCTTTTCCACTGCCGCGATGGCGAGGCTGGCCGTTGGCATCCCGTTCCAGTTCCAGAGGTCTTTTCTTCGGATCCAGTTTCCCTTCCATGTGGCTCCTCAGGTCGAAATCACCGCGATGAGCGATCCCCTCCAGCTCACCGTACTCTCCTTCAGGGAGAAAGGGGAAAGCGTACTCGATATCCGCCGTCCCGCAGGAGTAGTGGCTCAGCTCATCTTCGCTATGCTCGCGCAGTCGCAATCGCTCGCCAGCCAGCCCCAAGCTGGTGTACCAGGCCATGCGGCGATTGCGCCAGTACTGGTACCATTGCCGCGACTGATCTGGATGGCAGAAAAACTCGATCTCCATCTGCTCGAACTCGCGGCTACGGAAGGTAAAATTCCGTGGCGTGATCTCATTGCGAAAGCTCTTGCCAACCTGTGCGACACCGAAGGGAATCTGAATGCGGGTGCTGTCGAGCACATTCTTGAAGTTGACGAAGATACCCTGAGCGGTTTCGGGACGCAGGAAGGCAGCGCCTTCTTCTCCGCTGAGCGCGCCGACGAAGGTTTTGAACATCAGATTGAATTCGCGCGGCTCGGTCAGCGTACCCGCCTCGGTGGCATCGGGTCCCAAAGCGGTCGCCTGCTCGGCTGGGCTCAGTTGGTCCAGCGTCGTCCAAGGGGAATCCCACTTCAGCGACTCCGCATCCTTGGCGCGGAGGTTGAAGAACTTGAGAGTCCTTCGGAGCAGATCCTCTTCCTGCAAATCAGGCTCGACCATGCTGGTCACAAAAATCCGCTGCCCCTTGGCTTCCACCCAGCGTCCTCGCACCTGATCGACACGGTAACGGCGTTTGGTCTGACGGCAATCGACCATGTAGTCATGGAACAGATCGTAGTGGCCCGAGCATTTCCAGACCTGGGGGTGCATGAGGATGGTGCAATCGAGCCCCACCATTTCGTAGGTGCTGGGGGCTCCTTCGGGCTGCCGCAGTTCGTTGTGGCCACGGACCATATCCTGCCACCACGCCTCTTTCACATTCCGCTTCAGTTCGACCCCAAGAGGGCCATAATCCCAGAAGCCATTCATCCCTCCGTAAATCTCGCTGGACTGGAACAGAAAGCCGCGTCTTCGGCAAAGCGATACCAGTTTCTCCATCTGCATCATCTTAGAAGTTCCTTCTCTTCAATCGGCTATGGGCTTTCGACTTGGAACTGGGTGGAACTCACTAGGCATTCGGAAATCGAAGCGACGGGTGAGTTGTTTCGGTGGGTTGAGGATCAACTGGAGGGGAGGGGACCCCCAGCGGCTGCGTGGACGATGCGGTCGTGCCCCGCCAGGTCCTTGGTGCATCCGATCGCCTCCCATCCCCCTTGCGTCTGGAGATAAGCCAGGACGCTGCCGGCGATGCTGGGGGAAAGTTCGATCAGCAGCCCACCACCAGGCACAAGGCGCTTTCGGGCCTGGGCGATCAGCGGCCGGATCACCGCCAGACCATCCTCCCCCGCCTCCAGCGCCGCCCGCGGCTCGTGGTCTCTCACCTGCGGATCCAGTTGGCTGTATTCGCTGGTGGTGACATAGGGTGGATTGCTGACGATTAAATCCAATAGCCCCTCCGGAAAGGGTGGTTCCATCAGATTCGACTCGACCAGCACAACACGATCTTCCAGTTGGTGACGCCGGATGTTGCGACGAGCTACTTCCAGCGCCTTGGGGCTGCGGTCGCAGGCGACTAACTTGGCATCCGCCAGGTGCTTGGCGATCGCCACCGCAACACATCCACTGCCGGTACAAAGGTTGGCGATACGGATTGGCTGCCCCGCAGCAGACGGTTTGTCGCGACGCCGCACCCAGTCGATCGCTGCCATCACCAAGTGCTCGGTCTCAGACCGCGGGACCAGCACATCTCGGTTGACTTCAAAGTCCAGAGAATAGAATTCCTTATGCCCCACCAGATACGCCACCGGCTCCCCTTTGGAACGACGTTTGACCAGATCGCGGAATTGATCGCGCAGCTTCTGGTCGGCCAGCTCGGCATAGGCTGTATAGAGTGCGACGCGGGAGCAGCCTCTGGCGTGAGCCAGCAGCACCTCGGCCTCTAGTCGAGGTGCCTCGGAGCCATGGCTGCGAAGGAAATCGGTTGTCCAGCTCAACAACC
>JBJSWM010000238.1:0-11863 GCA_046085865.1 Pirellulaceae bacterium | reverse complement strand
CCACAAACCAACCAAACCGTCTGAGATTGGTGCCACCCACCCTCCGAGATCGGTGCCACCCACCCTCCGAGATCGGTGCCACCCACCTTTTGAGATCGGTGCCACCCACCTTTTTCAATGCCAACCCATTTACCCGAAATTGCCCAAGATCCACTGAGATCGGTGCCACCCACCTTTTTCAACGCCCGCCCATTTACCCGAAATTACGCAAGATCCACAAACCAACCAAACCGTCTGAGATTGGTGCCACCCACCTTTTGGGATGAAATGACTGCCTGCATTTTTCACAGTTTTCGTTGTTACAATTTGAACAATGAATTGGTTGCTTTTGGGGCAGTCGATTGCTACACTGACAGAGGTTGAGATTGAGTCTCAAGTACAGAATCAGGTTTGTTCGATTCCTGTTCGATCGGAATCCTGAATCGTATTTTTACAGTGATGAGTTTGACTGGGAGAAGGTGAGCGATGATCCAGCCGGATTCCGATGCAACGGTTCTCGACTCCATCCCGATCGATTTTCTCCAAGCTGGTGAGATTGCAACCGTCGTGCATTTGGATGGCGATGATTGTTGCGTCCAGAGACTTCAGGAGATCGGCCTGCTCCCTGGAGCCAAACTGAAGATGCTGCAACCAGGCTCTCCTTGCATCATCGCTTTGGAAGGAAGGCGCCTTTCGCTCCGCATCGACTGCCACACCTCTATTCTCTTGCTCCCTTCCCCCGAATCGCTATCCCCAAGCTTTTCTGATGGACCGATCGTGCCAGTCGATTGCTGAACTCCCTGAGTCAACTCTCGACCGCACTAGCAAGCAGTAGTTTCCTGCGAGCGGACTGGAAGCACTCTGGAATACCTCGACAAAAGTAGTTTCTCCGTGATAACGCTCGACCAGCTATTCCTCGGTCAAAGTGGGGTTGTCCTCCAGGTGGCCGGTGACGATGCGATTTCGCTCCGGCTGATGGAGATGGGGGTTCTCGAGGGAACGACCGTAGAGCGGGTTGGGCAAGCTCCCTTGGGAGATCCGCTTGAATTCGCCGTTTCTGGTTATCGACTGATGCTCCGACGCTCGGAGGCTCAGCGCGTGTTCGTCACGGTGCAACCATGAATGGCTCTGCAACAAGCTCCAGGGATGTCGGCGATCCAACGATCACGATCGCTCTAGTAGGCAATCCCAACACCGGCAAAAGTTCGCTCTTTAATGCTCTTTGCGGACTCAACGCGCGTGTCGGCAATTACCCCGGTGTGACGGTCGAAAAGAAAATCGGCAGCTATGACGATGGGGAAGGCCTAGTTCAGGTGATCGACCTTCCGGGAACCTACAGCCTCTCCGCTCGCTCCCCAGACGAACGGGTCTCCGTGGACGTGCTGCTGGGGCACCAGGCGGATGTCCCATCGCTGTCGGCCATTGTGGTCATCGTGGATGCATCCAATATCGAACGGAATCTCTACCTTTTCAGTCAGGTTCGAGAGTTAGGTTTACCGATCGTCTTGGTTTTGAATATGTGGGATCGGGTGACCGACAGTGGGATCGCAATCGACCTGACCAATCTGGAAGCTCGATTGGGCGTCCCCCTGGTAACTACCTCCGCCAATCGGCGGCTGGGCATCGAATCTCTCAAACAAACCATCCGCCGAGCGATCGCAACTCCTCCAGCCGATCCACCCGAACTTTTCCCAGACTCTTACGTTGCCGCACGAGAGGCTCTCCAGCAATCCATCGCCCGCCAACTGGGTTCTCCTCCACCACGATTCCTCGCCGATCGACTGCTGCTGGATATCAGCGGACAGACCGAATCCTCCTGGGTGCAGCAAGGCCTGCCGGATCTTCCTCGGCAACTGGCACAGGTACGCCAAGAGCTTGCAGCTGCCTCAGTCCGATTGCCAGCGATTGAAACCCAAGTTCGTTACGGTTGGATTCGAAAGCAACTGCAACAGGTTGTTTCCCGCGAAGCTCAATCGCGGACCACGCTAAGCGATCGAATCGACCGCTGGATTACCCATCGCTATTGGGGCTTGATCGCGTTCGCCACGATCATGTTTCTCATCTTTCAGGCGATCGCCTCCTGGGCCGCTCCACTGACCGATGGGATCGAAGCGATCCAGGAGTCGATCGCTGCTGCGATCCAAAACGCGATGTCCCCCGGCCCGCTTCGAAGCCTACTGATCGACGGTGTGGTGGGTGGGGTTGGTTCGGTCCTGGTCTTCCTCCCGCAGATCTTGATCCTTTTCCTCTTCATCGGTCTGCTAGAAGATTGCGGCTACATGGCTCGCGCTGCATTCGTCATGGACAAATTGATGACCCGGTTAGGGCTGAGCGGCAAGTCGTTTCTGCCGCTGATGTCCTCCTTCGCCTGCGCCGTACCGGGCATTATGGCGACACGAGTGATCGAGAACTCCCGAGACCGTCTGCTGACGATTCTGGTCGCACCCTTGATGAGCTGCTCAGCGAGACTTCCGGTCTACCTGTTAATGGTGTCCGCCTTCGTCCCCGACTCGCACTGGCTGGGGGGCTGGATCCGCCTCCAAGCGGTCGTCCTGCTGTTGTTCCAAGCCCTGGGTGCGCTCGTAGCGATCCCTGTCGCCTGGGCGATCCGACGCTGGCTGCTCCCTGGCGACCCACCCCCTTTCGTCATGGAACTCCCGCGCTACACCGTCCCGTCGCTCCGTGTGGTCGCCGCGCGTGTCTGGGAACGTGCTGTGGCGTTTGTTCAGCGAGCCGGCACGCTGATCTTTGCAACCTCGGTGCTCATCTGGGCCGCTGCCTACTTCCCCGCCACCAACCCCAAGGTCCACCAACTGGAAGCGAGAATCGAACAGCTGGAAAGGCAACCTTCGGGTGCTACCGAAGCCGAAGTCCAGACGCTGATCGAAGAAAAGCAGCGACTGCAGGCCGACCAGATCCGAACCAGCTTCCTCGGACGGCTCGGCCAAACCATCGAACCTGCCATCAGGCCCCTGGGATGGGATTGGCGGATTGGCGTTGGCGTCCTCGCCTCCTTCCCGGCCCGCGAAGTCATCGTCGCCACGCTCGGCACCATCTACAGCCTGGGCGGCGACGTCGACTCGGAAAACCAACCATTGCAGGCGACTCTTCAACAGGCCCGATGGCCCGATGGTCGCCCCGTCTACACGCTTCCAGTGGCTCTTTCGATCATGGTCTTTTTTGCCCTGTGCGCTCAGTGTGCCGCAACCCTCCTGGTCATCCGTCGTGAAACCAACTCCTGGCGCTGGCCTCTCTTTACCTTCCTCTACATGACCACACTGGCCTACATGGGCGCCTGGCTGACCTACCAATTAGGCACCGCATGGCTGGGAACATAAACTCCCACTCCTAGCTGTTGACTTGCGAAGGAAATCACCCCACACCAAGGGCCACCATGGACTACCAACTCCCCATCGCTCTGGCCATCGTCGCTTTCTCCCTTTGGATCATGGCCAGACCATGGCTCAGCGGAAAAAACCGCCGCGGATCTTGCAGCACCTGCAGGCATTGCCCGAGCGCAACGGCAACCACCAACCACTCCGCCGAACTAGCCCAGATCCAGATTCCAGATCGCGATTCTCTGACCCGTTCGTCGGCTCCCCGACCCGATCGCCTGTCGGTTACCGACCTTCCAAAATGCGATACAAATCGGCTCGGTCCGATTCCAGCGGCCAGTCGACCCGCTCCACCACCCCCTGCTCCACCAACTGGTCCATCAACCGCCGATCGATACGTTGGCTGAAACCATAGTTCCCTGGACTCCGATACCGCTCAATCTCTCCCCAATCGACTGCCACATACCTAACCCCTCGCCGCCTGAAGAACTCCGCTCGCTCCTTCGGATCGACCAACCCAGCCAACTCCTCCAGCATCGATCGATCAAAGCAGGAACTCGATGCAATCGGCACGCGAAGATCAAAGACCCTCGCATCTCCCACCATCAGCACGCGCTCCCCTGCCTTCAGTCGACCATCCCGCAAGTGGCTGTTGATCCATCGCTGATGCGCCGGCACACGCTCCAGCATCGCTTCCCCTTCGCCGCCGCCCGATACCTCCGACCGGCTCTCCCACTGATCCGCTCGCAACTCCTGGAGCGCCACACCGATCCGGTTATCGACGTACGGCCAATCCGATTCCATCAACACCCCATACAGACCATGAAGTCCCAACGCCAACGCCACCGGCCAACCTTGCAGGGAATCTCGCCATCGGCCAATCCCCCAACCCGCAGCAACCACCATAAGCGGCACCAAAGGCAACCAAAACCGCTCCAGCCGATGACTGGCCAACCACCAGATCGCGACCCCCAGCAACCACCAGACCATCGCCCACCGCGCCGACCGAACCGCCAGCCCCGCGATCGCCATCGGCAACAGCATCCAACCGATGTAAGCGGACCGATAGGACACCGTCTGAAACGCTTCGATCATCGCCGTCTTGCTCAAGTCGGCCACCGCCGGTAGATCCTTGCGACGCGGCACCTCGTGCGCCCGTTGCCATTGCTGATGCTGATCCGTCGACCATTCTCCGCCACCAAGCCAACCTCCAGCCAAAGGAAAAACGGGGTTTCCACCCAGCACTCCATTTTTCAGATACCAGCCGCCACCCCCCAGAAACATTCCTGCCACCAAAACCCAAACGACCCGCGGCAACCAACCCGAAGATGGTTGACTCATTCGCTCTTCGTTCTGGTTCCACCATCGCTCCCCAAGCCGACTGTGCCATCCAATCGCCAGCAGCAACACGGGAGCGACCACGAAGGGGATCGCCGTGTACTTGCACGCCGCCGCGGCGCCTGCAAAAAGCCCCAACAGAAACCAACCTCCCAGCCGGTCGGCGCGCAAGGCAATCAGCCGATGCATCACCACCCAGCAAGCAGCCAAATAAGCAGCCAATACCGCTTCGATCAGGCCCAGCCGCGATACCTCAGCGATCCCCGGGGTCCCCAGCCACAGCAGTCCTGCCCCCATCCCGCTCAATCGACCTGCCAGGCGCGTCAAATGACCTGCCAACAAGAGAGCGGCCAGCACGGCATGAGCGGCGATCACTCCTTTGCCGATCAGCGCGCCTGAGTACCATCCATCCTCGCCACCCCACAGCACCATCCACGCCAGCGCATGCATCTCCGCACCCAACGGCATGTTGGCGTAGACATTGTGGTCCACCCACCCGATCGCTCCCCGCTGAAAAAACTCTTTGGGAGCCTGCAGATGATACGCACGCACATCGAATTCGATCGGCGGCATCAGCGACCCCCAAACGATCAACGCCGAAAGAAAAACGATCGCCATCCAACCTAGCTGCACCCATCGCCGCTCCCATGCGCTGGACTGATTCTCCTGCAACTTGCTTTCAAGATCTCGCGCCATGGGCAGGCGACCCCCGAACCGCCACGCTGCAAGCAGCGCTAAAAAGAGCCCGGACACCAGCGGCCAGCGCGTGCCAATCCCCCCAAAAAGTCCCAAGGCCAACACCCCATGGGAAATCAGCGCCATCCCCAACAGCGACTCCAGCCCCCATCGCTCCATCCCATGCATCCCCGCCACCCACCGACTCCCCTGGACATCGCAAGCCCGCCCCACCAAGACCCATCCAATAACGGATCGTCCAATCCACCAACCGACTGCAATCCAACATGCCACCCCCAATAGCAACGGAAGACGATCCGCCATCGCCAGCGCCATCCGACCTCCCGCCGTCCAACTCTGCAGAATCCCATCCGGATAAGTCAGACGCACCAGCAAGGCCTGCCACCTTGCCAAGTAATTGACCTGCCCGTCCGCATCCAGCGTCGGCAGCAGCGGCGCGCCAAGAAAAAAAACCGAATAGACCCCCACCAAGGCGGCCGCCATCAATAACCACAGCCAACCCGGTACCCAATGTGACGACTGCGCCGGAGTTTGACGGTTATTCCGAGCCATCGGGGGTTAGCTTTCAGGAAGTCCGGGGAGACTGGGAAGAAAGTAGGGGAAACTGAGTCTAAAATATCGGAGGTTGCCGGACGAGCCATGTTGGCGCAGATTCGCTCCACAGAAACCCGGCCACCACGTGGCTCACTCACCCCATTTCCCCAGTTGCTGTCCCTTCGAGACGGATGGATCCCATGTCTAGCAAAAGCCCCCTGGCAGGTATCTTCACACCCAACATCGTCCCGCTGGATCGCCGTGGGGAAATCGACGAACCCCAACTGCGAGGCTATATCGATTGGCTGATCGAAAAAGGGGTCCACGGGCTTTATCCCAACGGCAGCACCGGAGAGTTCCTTCGCTTCACCCCCGAAGAACGGCGCCAGATCATCCGCATCGTCGTCGACCAGACCGCGGGCCGCGTCCCCATCCTGGCCGGTGCCGCAGAAGCGAACGTCAAGGAAACCATCGACGCCTGCGATACCTATGGAGCTCTCGGCTGCCGCGCAGTGGCGATCGTCGCCCCCTTCTACTATCGCCTAGCTCCCGAAGGTGTCTACGCCTACTTCAAGGAAATCGCCGATCGCGTCACGGTCGATGTCACCCTCTACAACATCCCCCTGTTTGCTTCTCCCATCGACGTCCCCACCGTCAAGCGACTGGCTCTGGAATGCCCCCGCATCGTCGGCATCAAAGACAGCTCGGGGGATATCCCCCACATGATGCGCATGATCGCGGAAGTCCGACCCCATCGCCCCGACTTTTTCTTCCTGACCGGCTGGGATGCCGCCCTAGTCCCGATGCTAATGGTTGGATGCGATGGCGGCACCAACGCCACCAGCGGCGTGGTCCCTGAACTAACCAAGGCGATTTATGAAGCTGCCAGGCACGAGCGATGGCATGAGGCGATGCAGCTGCAGTATCGGTTGCTTCCCCTGTTTGATGCCATGCTGGCCACCGCCGAGTTCCCGGAAGGTTTCCGACGCGGTGCTCTGATCCGTGGATGGGACCTGGGTAAATCGCGCCAGCCCCTCTCCACCATCCAGCAGTCGGCCGCCGACAAGATCCAGTCGAAGCTATCGGAACTGATGGAAAGCTTCCGGCTGGATGTCGCCAAACCCTCCGTGCGACCCAGTTCGCGCACCGAAGGGATCGGCAACGACATGATCGACCGCATCGTCCGTCAAGTGCTCGAACAACTCGGCTCCGCCCGCTGATTCCGACGATCTTTGCATCGATAGATCCCTTCTCGCCAAGAGGGGATCATTGAAAGCAACGGGAGAGGGGGCAGCTTCCAACAAATGCCCCTTGACCATCCGCTCGGTCAAATCTTGGCGAAACGTCCACTGTCGATGGCCACGGGCGCGCCGTTCGACTGAGCCGACTGCCAGCAGGCATCCAAAAGCTGCTGCGTGGCCAGCGTCATCTGACCCCAAGACGGGTCGTGGTTGCGATCCAGCACCAATTGGCTGAACTTCTGAAAGAGGCTCACCTCCTGAGCCGTTGGTCGCCCGCTGGAATACTCTGGCACGGCATGCCGCTTCGTATGCCGCTCCATATGGAAGTCACATCCGTCGGCCATGAAATGGTGCTGGCTGACATGGAAGTCGACTTCCGTCCCATGGAAGGGAAGGACAAAATCCTCGATCGACGCAAACCCCCGGTCACCGCTGATGTGACACCATTGCTGGTGGTGGGTCAGGAACGAACAAAAGAAGCTGGCGCTCAACCCCTGATCGTAGAAGAGTTCACCGGAGAATGATGCGGGTACCGGAGAAGGACTCCCCTTGCCTTGAATGGTGGCCAGGGTGTGAGCGACAACCTGACGGGGTGGCTGCCACTGAAGCGTCCAGAGGATCATCCGGAGGCAATACCACCCCAAATCCCCCAGGCATCCATGCGGCTCCGATTGACTCATCGATCGAATGTTCTCCGTTCGGAACGTTTCGTCGCCACAGAAGCTGAACTGCGTCGCCACACGGCGGATACTTCCGATCGTACTCCCTTCGTCCAGCACCTGACGCAGATGCAGCAATCGCCCCGAGTGCATGAACATGACGCCGTCCATGTACTGAACCCCTTTGGCCTTAGCGGCCGCGAGAATCTCTTCCACGTCCCCCGCATGCACCCCCGCCGGCTTTTCCCCCAGCACATGCTTTCCGGCAGCGATCGCCTTGAGCGTCCATTCTTTGCGCAGCGCGGTCGGCAGCGGGTTGTAGATGGCGTCGATATCAGGCCGGTCGATCAATTCTTGATAGCCCTCGACCGCCTGAGGATCCGGCCCAAATGGCTCCCACTGCTGGCATTCGTCGATGAACTGCTGCGCTGATGATTGCTTGCGACTGGCGACCGCCACCACCTGACCATTTCCACTGCGACGGATCGCTCGCCAGTTCTTCTTCCCAATTCCTGCAGTCGACAAAAACCCCCAGCGGCACACCTGATTCATCGCATTCGTCCTTTGCTCTGAGCACCAACAGATATCCAATGGTCACCACACTGAACCCCAATCGATCGCAGTGCAAAAACCTTGGCAAGTCCACTCAGTATAAGATGGCTTCTTCCCGACGACGACCTCCATCGCCATCGCCTCGGGCATGCCGTCCCTACCGATACCAGGAGTTTGCCATCATGCTCCCTCGCTCGATTCACACTGCTTCCCGCTTTTTCACCGCATGGCTGCTGGTGACTTTCGCCATCCTGGCGCATCCACTCGGTGCGGCGAACGCGGCAGAACCCCCCAACGTCGTTCTGCTATTCGTCGATGACCTTGGCTATGCCGATGTGGGATGTTTTGGCGGCGATACCCATCTGACACCCAACCTCGACCAGTGCGCGCGAGGGAAGACGCTTCACCGACTTTGTCGTCTCCTCCCCCGTCTGCAGCGCGTCGCGCGCTGCTCTGATGACCGGATGCATCCACGAACGGGTCGGTATCGTCGGTGCACTGGGCCCGCAGTCAAAGATCGGGATTGCCGACGTTGAGACAACGATGGGCGAAATGCTCAAGGGGCGAGGCTATCAGACGGCATGCATCGGCAAATGGCACCTGGGGCACCATCCCCAATTCCTCCCGACTCGGCATGGCTTCGATTCCTACTTCGGCCTGCCTTACTCCAACGACATGTGGCCGTTTCATCCCGATCTGGCTCACCTACCACCCAATGCACCTCAACGCCAAAACGGCTTTCCGCCTCTGCCCCTCTTCGAAAATGAAACGGTGGTCGATGCCGATGTCACCGCCGACGACCAAGTGTCGCTCACCGAACAATACACGCAGCGCGCCGAAGCCTTTCTGGAGGCAAGCGCAGGAAAAGGACCCTTCTTCCTCTACGTTCCCTACACCATGGTCCACGTACCGCTGTTTGCCGGCAAACCGTTTCAGGGAACCACTCAACGAGGCCCATTCGGCGATGTGCTGCGCGAAGTCGATGCGTCGGTGGGTCGCATCGTCCAGAAGCTAAAAGATCTCCATGTCGACGACAACACCCTGATCCTTTTTACCAGCGACAATGGCCCTTGGCTAAGCTATGGTTCGCACGCAGGGTCGGCGGGAATCTTCCGGGAAGGCAAAGGAACTTGCTGGGAAGGTGGCATGCGAGTCCCCATGATCGCGCGATGGCCACGCCATATCCCAGCCGACACCACCTGCGATCGACTCACCGCCACCATCGACCTCTTGCCGACGATCGCCACTCTGACAAATGCTCAACTTCCCGATCTCCCCATCGACGGAAAGCCGCTCGGCTCTCTGCTCTCCGGCGACGCCAATGGCCCGTCGCCTCACACCAGCCTCCCCTACTACTTTTTGAACAACGAACTGCATGCGGTACGCACCGAACGATGGAAACTAGTGTTGCCCCACCGCTACCGATCGCTCCAGGGACGAAAGGGGCGTGACGATGGAATGCCGATCCCCTACGACACCCTCGAAGCACCTCTTTCGCTCTATGATCTGGAAGAGGATCCCTCCGAGACAACCAACCGCATCGCAGATTACCCCGAGGTGGCTCAGCTACTCCAGGAAGAAGCCGCCCGATGGCGCAGCGCCTTGGGGGATTCCCTCACCAAGACCTGCGGCAGCCAGCGTCGATCCGCTGGTCAATTGGTAGTTCCCTAGCCGATGTCGTGGAAAAGGTGTCAGGTACCTTTTCTGGGATTCTATCCACGAAGGATTCCAGCGACAGGACCTGTCGTACTCGTGCTCAGGCCGGATCGCCGAAGGCGGACGGCCGGTACTCGTACTCGACCGTTCGTTGATGATTCGACGTCCGACGCGAGATGAAAGAAAACCACAACGAGTAGCAACGGTCTTGAATTTGAGTGGTTGGATTGTAGCAACGGTCTTGAATTTGAGTGGTTGGATTGTCCAAAAAAGATTTTGGAAGCACCG
Source organism: Pirellulaceae bacterium (assembly GCA_046085865.1). GTDB lineage: Bacteria > Planctomycetota > Planctomycetia > Pirellulales > Pirellulaceae > JBEISR01. Next base: position 1,585 of record JBJSWM010000238.1, on the reverse strand, counting down.
TGTTAACAGCCGTTTGGTATCGGAATAGTCCTCAGGGGCTTTGCCCCCGAACCCCCAGGATTTTTAGGCATAGGCTCTGAAAATCATCTTTTGCTTCGGCACGTTTTAGTGTTGAATCACCGCGCAGGGTGAAACGGACGAGGGCTCTGTGGGGACACAACCTTCGAAGGGATAACCGTGCCGACCGGAAGTCATCTTTTGGCCCTATTGGGGCACTCGCAGGCTCAATTGTTGGCCCAGACTTGATCGGTCTTGATCAGGTAGTTGAGGATGGTGATGAACTTCCTCATGCAAGCGACGATCGCAACCTTCGATTCTTTGTTCTTCGCTTTCAAATGCCTGTAGTAGGCCCTGATTTTCTCGTTGTGGCGTATTGCAACCAGCGTCGACATGTAGAGTATTGCCCGAACGTTGCCGCGTCCTCCCATGATGAAGCGCTTGCCGGTGGTACCACCGGAATCACGATTCATGGGTGCCACACCCACCAGCTTCGCAATCTGCTCTCGATTGAGTTTGCCCAACTCAGGTAGATGGGCCAGCAGCACAGATGTGGAAACGTTACCGATACCTTTGGCAGACAGAAGGATCTCTATTTTGCGTCGGTTTCTGGTGTCGCTCTTGAGCATCTTAGCCAATAGCTTATCGATGGATTCAAGCTCGTTTTCCAGGTGTTTTAGCGTCTTTTGGACGCTTTTCTTGGCATAGGCATCCCATGTCTGCTTGAGCCGATTGCGCTCTTGGGTGATCAGGTCGACCAATTGCGTTCGACGCGTAACCAAGGCCGAGTGCCTGCGTTCCTCTTCGGATTGAGCCTCGGTGGCAATCGGCTTGAGCACGGAGGCGAATTGCGAAATCACTCGTGCGTCGATCTGATCGGTTTTTGCATCGGTACCCATGCTACGCGCAAACTCGCGTACCCGCCTGGCATTAACCACCGCATACGAGATCGCATGATCACCAAGCTGACTGCACAGCAACGATTCGTAGCCACCGCTGGCTTCCATTACCAACATGTACTGCGAATGGTTCTTCAGACGCGTGCAGAGCGAGTTGACCGCTTCGGCATCATTGGCAATGCGTTCATGCTTTCCGGTGTCGGGAAAGAACAGATCCAAATGCTTGCTCGCGACATCGACTCCGACGTAGACCTTCGAATCCTGAATGCTCATTTCGTCCCTTCCTAGTGATATTCGAGCTGGCCGAGAGACTCGACCGCTCCTGCAACGGTTCGGGTTCAAAAAGAGAACACACTGCGATCCAGCTACTCGACGATCTTCAGAGCCACGAGTAAACGATCTGCAGTGCGTTCAGAACGTACAAAGCTCTTCAAAGAGCATAACCGTACTGTTCTTCTGCAGGGAGATATCGGAAGATACTAGGAGTCGTTAGCTGATAGGAAGCCAACCGGTTGTCGCCGTTCCACTTGAAAGTCGACGCGACTGCCTTCGGCCGCATCGTGCCGGAGTGGGGCTCTTTTTCCCCGCTACCCCACCTGCTTCGGTACTGCCAAGAAAGTTCTTAACGGTTCGTGCGGGTACGCGGAGGAACGACCGATTTGGGCAATGGCAACGGACTACCGCGGTAG
>JBJSWM010000237.1:0-1686 GCA_046085865.1 Pirellulaceae bacterium | reverse complement strand
CTAACTCTTCAGTTAAGGACTCCAGCACGGGACGCAGCGATTGTGGACAGTCGACTCGCCAACCAAACATCGCGCCGTCTCGCTGAAACCACGCAAAGGGCTCTGCCTTCGTCGAGGCACACCAGCGATCGATCGGCCATTTCGACCACCACTCCGCCCACGAGGCATCATCCGCGTGGTGATGGTCGATCGCATGCCCTTCCCCCTCCAGCTCCTTCCTCAACACAGGATGACGCAGCAAATACCGACGACACTCCCTGGCTAGCTCCGCCACCTCCATCGGCTGGAACATCCTCCCCAAATCCAATAGCACACGTAGCACCACCATCTTGTACGACTTGTTGAGGCTGGTTGTCTCCACCGTCCGCAGCCATCCTGAAAACCGCTCGGCTACCTCCCGCTGCCGTTCGGAAAGATCCCCTTCTTCGGCAACAAACCCAAAGAAGCTGCCTGTCCGTCCCGCCAGGGTCCGAGGCAGGACGCCACGCACCTGCAGCTCACTGGCCAGTGGTCGTCGCCCCAATTCCTCACGCATCGAGCGATAGACTTCGAGGCTGGCCGATGCGCCGCGCGGTAGGAACTGACGCAGCAGATCCTGGGCTTCCAGTTCGACATCCAGCAGGCAACCAGCGGGGAGAATCGGCGGCTGGCCATCGAGCCATTGGCGGAGCGTGGTGGGAGTGGAGTCTTGGCCGCCAAGCGACAGTAGGTGCACCAGACGCTGCGCGAAGATGCGGTGGTTGCCGACGAAGTCGATCACCAGCAGACGCGACTTACCTGGACTTGATCTCAGGCCCCGCCCCAATTGCTGCAGGAACAGCACCTTCGATTCAGTAGGCCGCAGCATCACGATGCGATCGACGGAGGGAAGGTCGAGCCCTTCGTTGAAGAGATCGACCGCGCAGAGGGCATCCAGCTTTCCATCGGCTAGTCTTTGCAATGAGAGACCACAGGGATCGCCCCCCTGCCCCGAAAAAACCGCTGCCGCCGACAGACCTCGGGCCGCCAGCCAGTTGCGTGTGAAGAGGGCGTGCCGCTTGGAACAACAGAAGAGAATGGTCCGCTGTGCTGGATGCTGCTGCATCGCCCCCCATAACCGTTCCATTCGTTCGCTGGCCGCCACCTGCCGTTCCAGCACTTCGAGGTCAAAGCGTCCGTTGCGCCATGGGATCTGCCGAAAGTCGACCGTATCTTTCAGTCCGACGTAATGGAATGGCACCAATGCATCTTCCGCAATGCCATCCCCAATTGTCGCCTGATAGACCAAGTTGTCATCGAAGATCGAAGCCACATCGACCCCATCGGACCGTTCGGGCGTAGCGGTCAGGCCCAGGATAAATTCGCTGGAAAGGCGAGCCAAAACGCGGCGATAGGTCGGGGCATGGGCATGATGCACCTCGTCGACTAGCGTGTAATCGAAGTGCTGGTCGGCAAGAGCCAAAAGACCTTCCGGGCGAGCTAGCTTCTGGATCGAGGCGACGACCAGTTGGCCCGAAAGATCGCCCTGGTCGCCCAGGTACCAAGTGGTCGATCCATCGCCGTAGAGCTGATCGAGCAATTGAGAGAGGGTGGCTTCTGCCTGCGCCAGGATCTGCGCGCGATGTGCGATCACCAAAACGCGAGGCCGCTTGGGAGCGATCTCTTGTCCGAACTGCTTCGTATCAAAAGCGGCCAGCCAAGTTTTCC
>JBJSWM010000236.1:0-648 GCA_046085865.1 Pirellulaceae bacterium | reverse complement strand
GGCCGAAGTCCCAGTAGGAGAGCCCGGCCCTGAACCAGAGGCGAAACGCCGCGCGGCACCTCCTGGCCGGATAGAAATACGACCCGCCACGCTGGGTGCGGAGTTCACCCCATTGATTTCCTTCGGTGTTTCGATCTCCATGTTGCTCATTTAGCTCAAACGTCTGCATCGACGTGATGCCATCCCAGCGCCGCCGATACGCACCCTCGTCCCACCGATCTTGGCACCATTCCCAGACGTTACCGTGCATGTCGAAAAGTCCCCATGGGTTGCTTTTGCCTCGACTGGCTACAGGATAGGTATGGTTGCCGGAGTTGACAGTGTACCATCCGATCTCAGCCAGTGCCGCATCGCCATCGCCGTTCCAAAATTCTGTAGTGCTACCCGCACGACAGGCGTACTCCCACTCCGCCTCACAAGGAAGCCTCGCTTCGTTGACATTTTTTGGAAATGCCGTCCTCTGGTGCAGTTGCTCGGTTAGCCAGTGGCAGTAGGCAGTTGCCTGATTCCAAGTCACCGACTCTGCAGGACGGTTCGATCCTTCAAAATGATTTCTGTGGGACGTATCAAATCGGTCTGCATAGTTTGCCGTTTGAGTCCAAAGTTGGAATTGCTTCTGCGTGACAGGGGTTTGAAGCATCCAGAAAG
>JBJSWM010000235.1:0-826 GCA_046085865.1 Pirellulaceae bacterium | reverse complement strand
GTGGGCCCCAACCGTCATGCTGTGGCCGCGAAATCGACGGCGATTCGGGCTTGGGACGGCTCAAGGCTTGGGGGTGGGAACAATGTCCAGGAGAAATCGCTGAATCGATATCGCCAGCCAGGCAGAGGGTAGGACGGTGGATACGGCCATGTAGCGTTCAATCGCTGGTTCGACCAGGATGACCAGCAGGACATTCCCCAGAAGCATTCCCAGCGATATCCAGAATAGCAAACGCAGGCCGGTCGCCGACGGATGGTAGACCAGCCTTGCGGAGGTTTCTCCCGGTGGGAATCGATCGGAGAGCGAGGTTGGTAGTGACCTCCAAGCGATCAGGACGATCCCCAACATCAAGAGGAGACGGATTCCTGGGTTGGCACCCACCTGCATCGCCGTCCCTCGGATCCCATGGCGGGCATTAAGCGTTAGCCACCAAAGGTAGTCTCGCCAGTGCCTTCGAATCAGGGACCTCGACAGGGTGGTCAGCTGTTGGTTGGAGGTGAGGCGACTGAGCTGTTTCTTTTCATAGATCGGAAAGACGACTTCCCAGATCATTGGATTGTATCGGTCTAACATCAGTGAGAAACGATCGTCATCATTTCGAAGGAAACTCGGATGGCGATCCCTCTGGACCAGGATTTCTTTGGCAGTCGCCTGAATCTCAGCAGGAAGATGCTGCAGATCATTCTGCTCCAGGAACTGTCCGGCGATACCGATGACGTTGTAGCCGCCAAAGGAGACCAGCCCGAAATGGCCGACCACCATCCATCGCATCAGGCTATAAAGCAGCAGAGGGCTCCAGCATAAAACCGCTAATTTGCCGGCATCT
>JBJSWM010000234.1:0-6061 GCA_046085865.1 Pirellulaceae bacterium | reverse complement strand
TTTATGATCGAAGTTTCGCGCTTGATTCTCATGATATGCAAATGAATCAACCGCGCGACATCTCACGGACGCTGAAAAGAGCCAAGCAGTTGATCGAAGACAGACTGATTACGCCTGATGGATACCGAGAAAATATTTCTTATGAGAGTATCGCAAAAGATTTACTACAGGACTCCGACGGCGAACCAATATCGCCATCGATCGCAAAAAGCGTTCTCGATGGATTGGTCGAGCGACGCTTGCTAACTGTCGAGGAAAGATTAGGTGTTAGACGCGTCGAACTGACACATGATATCCTCACCGCGATTGTCAAAAGCAGTAGGGACAAACGCCACGACGAAGAAAGCCAACAACGGCTACGCATTCTCAAAGAGAAAGCTGAGAATGAAAAAGCTAAAATTATCAAAGAGCGAAACAAGTTGAGGAAATTTTCAATAATCTCATCTTGTTTGGCGATCCTGGCAATCGGAGCAGCAACGATGGCATTCTCATGGTATCGTCAAGCCAAAAAAATGGCATTGGAAGCCGAACAAGCCGAAGCACAGGCCAAAGAGGCAAGCCTTAAGAAAACACAGTCGGAGGCTCTCGCACAAAAAGCCGAAGAGGAAGCATTGAGATTGTTTCGCTTAACGCGAAGTGGGTTTTCCGAATTATACGACCAGGTAGTGAATTCCAAGTTGGAGCAAGTACCAGGGATCACCATTGAGAAAACTCTTGACATCAAGCGGCAAATGCGAGAGTACCTTATAGGTCAGTTGGGAAGTGGCTTAGAATTGCAAAGCCGTTTAAAGGAGGATCCTAAACTGATCGCTAGACAAATTACTCGTATCCACTTGGATGAGGGACGCGACCGGATTCTAGTCAAAGACTTCAATAAGGCGACGGAGTCTCTCAAGAAAGCCATGGAATCGTCTAGAAAAACGGGGCTCGATTCGCAAGAAGATGCAGAGTCTCGGGGAGACATTCTACTCGAAGAAACTAGAGCACTTTCGAATGCTGAGAAGCGGACCGAAGGTGCGATGCTTGCGAAGAAATCCATCGAAGAAGTTTCGGTTCTAGCAGATCAGTGGCCAAATTCCTGGCGGCTCCGATTCATATTGATTCGGCTAAAAAACCTTATCAATGTGGGAGATGAAAAATCAAGTGCGATCTATGCGCAACTTTATAAATCCATGATCGAAATTGCGGAGGAATCCAACAGACAGTTCGACCCCGTGCTGTGGAGATTCACACTAGGTGCGAATCAGCAGTCCAACGAGGTCGACGACGCGGAATCATCAGCGGATTACTCGTTTGCCCTAGATCTGATTCGTTTCTTCAAGACCGAGATCATAAGCAATAGTAGATACTCATTGCTTGATAAACAAGAAGCAGCCGAGCACTTTTTCACCTACATCGGTGAGCTTCGGGATCAACTTGCACAAGACAGCAATCCCGCAACCATCGAGAAAAGGAGTGCTGTTGTTGAGGAATTGGAAAAGACTGTGGCCGAAATGGAGAGGGTTGTGCGGTTTAGCAAGTCTGTCTACAACATTCGAAATGTTTTGCTCGAAATCCAGCAAGCAGGTATTTCTCAAAGGATCAATAGCCTCCAATCCGATCAAATCGCGGCTGCCCGCGAACAGCATCGGATCATCGCATCGCATTTCGGTATAGGAGGAAGTTTTGTCGAATCCTTTGCGAAAATGGTCAAGGACTACGTCGATTCGGATTCCACGGAAAAAGAGAATGCACTGCTTAAAGTCCAGCAGATCGCAAAGGATTTTGAAACCATGGATCTCAAGAACGCAGAAATCGTTATGTCCGATTACCGAATCTCCTCTGCTGTCGAGTCGCTTCCTGCAAAAGATCCTGTCGTGGAGATTTACGCAGCACTCTTGGACCGATATCTATTTTTATATCGGGAGGATAGTCAACACGATGTGGATCTCTACTTTGAAACTCTCGTCAATGTCTGCAGGGATCGGATTTCTAAGTGGAGCAGAGATGGCGAAAATGAAAAACTACTCGAATTCTACGAGGTTTATTTAAAAAATGCAGATTTAACCTCCAGGACACAGAATGATAAGAGCGTACTCGTAGAAGAACTTCGAAACATCGCCTTCGCGGCGATTAAATTGGATAAGCCTGAAACGGCCGAAGAGATTTGGAGCGCTTCGTATGCAATCTGTGAAACGATTATCCAAGCACGGCCATGGGACTTTTACATCCATCAAGCGCAGTTTGGGTTATGCTTCGAGGCGGCTAAGGAATGGAACGCACTCAAAAACCAGGAGAATACCCAACGCTGGCTTCGTCGAGGGTGGGAATCATATCGTCTCTTTTCTGGCGATTCAATTGATCTAACAAGCGTCGCTGTCTTGCCCCAGCGTGGGGAGAGCGTTGAAAACCTCGTTCCAGACGCACAGCTGTTCTTTGATGGGCTCAAGCCGGTTTCCAAGGGTGGTGTACCTAATACTGTACAGTCAGTACCTTGTGATTTTTCAGGAAAAATGTTCCCGTTGAAAACCTATGTAATCCCAGGTAAGGCTAGTTTTCAGCAACTGAAGAACCAACTGCGCTGGGTTGATGAATACCGAGGGGGGAAACCGGACCCGACCTACGTGTCAATCATTGACAAACTAGGTACCGAAGCCAATGAAATGGGTTTGGACTTCAAAACCCACTTCGATCGCAACTTTAGCAAGCTACTGGCAACTGAGAAGAACCGTAGCTTGTTGGAAGTCCTTTCCATAGAGGCGATGCGAAGAGCAGCCGGGGACTCAACGGAAGTTGAAACGATTTTGCCCAAGACTCTTCAGATATTCGAATCCCTGATCAGCAGTTTGATCGCTTCGAATAACTGGGCTCAACTTGAACACCAGTCGAGGCGATTACTATCCAGAGATGGCAGCAATAAGAACGCTTCGGTGGCTCTCGCGTTTTCGCTGTTCGCTCAGGAAAGGGTCGCGGACTCGATCTCCATTCTGAAAACAGATTGGCCTGACAATAAAGGAGCTATTGGCAGTATGGTCCGCGCGTATGTAGGAAACGACGAGCGAGGAACAACATTTAGCAGGCTTTATCGAATCGCAGATGAGAACAATGTATCGTTCCCCGATCTTATGGAATACGCATTATCCACCGAGATCGAGAAAGAGCGGAAGAAAGAAAATCGCTTGGAGCAAGCTAGGACAGCCAAAGAGGAACTATCCAAACTTTCCAACATCAAGCAATCAGGAAACAGCGATGAACCGATTGCGGATGCTAGTATTGGTTCCAGTGATCTGATCGGCAGATTGATAACAATCGCAGATCGCGCGATGTTTGCAGAAGATTGGGATCAGGCTATTGAAGTATCCAAGGACGTACTCAACTATAAGCCGGATGACTTGGCTGCGAAATCGATACTCTCAATCTCCTATATGATGAATCGCCAGGAAGCACTAGCTCAGGAAATTATCGATCAGATTTGGGATGTTTTTCAAGAAAACATATCGGGTGCAGAGCATCTTCTCATGTATCGAAATTCCATGGCTGGATTAAACAACAACTCTTCGATCATAGCCGGATTATTTCCAGGTGACCTAATCGCCTTGCAATACGGGCTTGATCCTGACACTTCCCTGCACACGGTACGTCTAATAGTTTCGAATGAAGACGGCAAGTTCCAATGGTATGTTTTCGAATGCAAGAGAGGATACGACCGGAAAGTTGCCGATCAGATTTCAGGATATTCCCGACGGTTCATCGCTGACACTTGGGCATGGGATGAAATCCTTGGCTATGGCAAGTTTCTTCAGCAGGGCATAGATTCTGCCCCCCCAAGTGTGGAGAGTATCCTGAAAGGGTTTACGAATCGTGAGCGTCTACCTGAGATCCGAGATGCACTGATCCTTAATCGATCTCCTTCTTCCGAATATTTTAGCGCTATCTGGAATCTACAACGATGGCAACAGCGTGTGAAACTTATCGATCTCCATCAGCAACTATCTGGATATGATGACGAGATTTTTAATAAACAAGAAAGTGATCGGCAATTGATGCGGAGATTCAATACAGCTTCGTTCAAAGCGTTGTTTCTTAAGCGTTGGGACGAGTCTGAAGCTTGGGCAAGGAAGGTACTGGAGATTGATCCCGATTATCTCTATGGACTCGGTAATCTCGCCAATTCTTTTCTTTATCGTGGAAGGTACAACGAAGCGATCGAAATCTATCGTGAGCATTGGGAAAAAGATGACGATGGAGATTCATTTGGCTCATTTATCGTCGACGACTTTGAGAGGCTTAAAGACGCAGGAATCACCCATCCAGATACGAAGAGAGTCTTGATGGAGTTGCCAACCCCGAAACCCAGGAACCCGTAAGCTTACCACGGTTTCGCGGTGATTAGCAACGCTCGAGTACTCGACAACTTAGGACGACCCTATGACGCAACCACCATCGTTGGCCCAAGGCGATTCGGCAGTGAATCTTCATGCACCCTTTGCAACACTGATCGTTGGAGTTTCCGGCAACACCGATCCCGATGGTTACGACGCGCGAGTCGTGGATCCTAAGGAATTTGCCCCAGAAATCCAAAAGATCTATCTACGAGTTTGGCATTTCCTCGATTGGGTCTTCGGAAAGGAAACCCAGTCTCCTTTAGGAATGCCCTCCCGACGACTGTCTGAGTTAGAAGGCCCGTCGGCAACCATGGGTCTGTGCACAGACGCTAAGGATCCGGGGCTGAAGAACAAATGTGAGTTTCTTTCGGGCAAGCTCGAAGAGTTCAAAACATGCTGGAAGCCGCTGAATATCGAGCACACGCCGGTTGTTTTGCTGAGTTCCATCTCGCCTGGTATCGACACGATCGTCGCTGAAGTATTTCTCGACTATCGGAAACTCAATCCTGATCGCAGTGTTTTTGTCAGAGTTCCGTTACCCTTTCCCATCGAGATTCTCGATCGTTGCTCCTCGTATAGGAAGGAAGAAGATAAGGATAGATTGCGCAGCCTACTTCAGAGACTCAGGACCCAGGATGGATGGGACGAACAAAGAGACTTATTCTGTGTAAAAATCGATGGAGACTGGGAGCCGATTCAAACTAGGCCTCAGGAGACACCCGTTTGCTCGAACACGAATCCCGTCTGCCGAGCACAAAATGCAGTCGGAGTGACTCTGGGCCCAGAGGCAGATTTAGAATCCACAATCAATATTGGGGATGAGCTGAAACCGAGGCGTTACCTTCGCTACCGCGCCGCCGGAGAATACATCGCATCTTTGAGCCACTTACTCTTGGCGATTTACGACCACGAACTGGACCATCAAGGTCAATTCGAGGATGGATTTCGAAAACCTTTGAGTCCCTTCGAGCCCGGAACATGGGCGATCGTAGAGTCTAAGCGTCGAGGATTATCCTGGGAACTTCTTGCAACATCGAACAACTTCTCCTGGGCGGACAATGGTCCGGTATTGCGACTCGGGATCAAGCGAAAAAAACGCACCGCTTCATCGTCTTTGGATAAGAATCAAATATCCCTGATTCCTTCTCCCGAAGTCTGGAGTTTTCTGCATCCGTACGACTTAGAACCACAACACGAACACTTAAGCGAGGGACAAAAAAACGCCCTTTGGCAGGCTAGTGGCGACTTTGTGTTTCGTCGCATCCTCGATCTCCAGGAAACATTCAACAAGGAAACTAAGCTCAAATGGAATTCAATCTGCCATGTTTCTGACGGCGAATCCGAGTTAGTCGACATGTTGGTTCCAAACTCAGAAGGCGATGGACTCACGTACAGGCGCGAAAAGCTTATATCAATACTCGGATCAACTTGGCAGGAACTGAGGTCTTTAGCCCAAGCCGCAAAGGTCAGGAGATGCTCCGGGGACCTAGCAAATAAAGTCTATGAACCGAAGCGTTTCAGAGTCTTATTATCACTGATAATTCTGGTTTTCTTAGCCGCGTCATGCCTTGGTATGTTTGAACACTGGCATCGCGCTGCGCCTACTGATCACAACCATCCTATTTCATGGAGTATGGAAAACTCATCGTTATTATTAGTGAACTATCTAGCAGCAGGTTCCGATTCGAAAGAAGCTT
>JBJSWM010000233.1:0-1243 GCA_046085865.1 Pirellulaceae bacterium | reverse complement strand
CTGGCCAGCAGCCTTTCGACCAGCGGCCGGCTTTCAGCGATGAATCGTCCGCTGAATCGGGTCAGATTCCGAGTCCGCAAGTGACGATACGGCTCCAGCCTCGCGTCCGCCAGATCGCTCAGGAATTCGATCGCCAATCTTCCCCCCCTTGATCCACGTCCCTTCATGCCACGGGCCAAGCAATGGAGTCCACTGACCATTAGTCTGGGAGGTGGCACCAGCTTTGATGACATCGACTGAACCGATGTCTAATGCAGCGTAGCTCGAAGCTTTCGATCATTTTGCCCATCCGGAATTCCAGTCTTCGAAGGCAGATACTGGCTTGACAAGATATCTAAGGTGGATCGGCCGGCCCTCCCCGCTGGTTCCTAGCGACCCTCCCATGGGAAGGGTGAAGTGGACAGCTTGATTATTCCAGCAGCGGATTGCAACGCACGCAGAGGACTTGGCCGGTGCGATCGAGCACATAGATCCAGCTTTCATCGGGTGAGAGGAGTACGCGGATCAGATCTCTGGTCGGTAGTGGGATCTCGGCGGTCAGTTGCTGGAGTGCGATGTCGTAGGTCTTGATGGAACCGTCGCGCGTGACACAAAGGATGGTCCTCTGGTCCTTCGACCAAGCGGCATCGTGAGCGGGGCTACCGGTCATCGGCAGGGTCCATGCGAGGCTGCCGTCGTCGGTGCGGTAGCAGACGATCCGATGGTCTTCACAGACCACCAGCAGATACCGCTCATCGTGGGAAAACCGCAGGCTATTCAGATCGATTTCAGGAAAATGCCCCAGCGTTCGTTTGAAACCGGTTTGCGTATTGACCATCAAGACGGATCGATCGTCGATGAATGCCAGGGTTCCGCCCGAGTGAGACAGAACCGGATTGTGAAGTATGCTGGACGGAGAGCTGAATCTCCACTCCATCTGGTTTTCCCTGCCATTCCAGCATCCATAATGGTACGCGATGACGGACTCTTGCTCGACTTCCTGAAAGCGGACAATAAACCTGTTCTCGTCGATAGCTGCAACGATCGTGTCGATTCCGGAAGTTGCGGGTACTGGAGTTGCGCGAAGGATTTTGCCAGTGTTGAACTCGTTTTGAAAGACAGCCAGATCCTTTTGGAACGGCAGAATTTCCTTTGCAAAAAAGAAAGAGGATCGTGAAGCCATCGGAACAATTCTGGTCTTCAGATCGTCGAGTCCCAGAGATATCGGTGGACTGGCTGTGGTCGGTCCGTTGCCGAGTTTCTG
>JBJSWM010000232.1:0-7781 GCA_046085865.1 Pirellulaceae bacterium | reverse complement strand
GTGCCGTTGGTCCTGAAGGGGGCGGCGGCAGGAAGCTAGCGGGTGCTGTGGGGCTGGTGGGCGCTGTGGGGCTAGTGTTCGGTAAGGGCGATGAAGAGGTCCCAGGGACCGGTGGCACAAGAGCGCCAGATGTCGGCATGGCATTGCCTGAGGTTGGCGGAGGCAGCAACGCGGGCACACCAATTGGCTGATAGGGTGGTCGAACCGGTTGCTGCGGGGCGGCCATGGCCGACGATCCTGCAGCGCCGCCATCCAATGCGATTGGAGGGTTCGCAGCCGGGGCTGGGAGAATTTCCTGCGCGACTTGCTGAAGTGCTGGTTGGTAGGGTGGCAATCGCCGCGCACCGGGTGGAAGATTGGGGGTCCCCGACGTCGATGTTGAATCGGCGGGCTGCGGAGGCTCATTCTTGGCTGGTCGCCCAAGCACCGCTCTTCGCGCCTCCAGCAACTGCTGCAGCGGCAGCGATTCGAACTGCGATTCGCTCATCGGCGGAATCCCCGGCCGAACCTCCAAAGGACGACCGGCTCCAAATGGCGATGGACTGACTTGCCTTGGCTGCATTGCCGAGGCGCTGCTGGTCCCGGCGTCGGCTTCTAGGAGGATCTCCTCGTTGGGATCGCCAAGCGACGGGGCTTCGGATGGCGAAATGCTGTCTGGCTTCAACGGCTCGGGGCGATCGGGAGCGGGAGGAGGATCGAAGGCATCCAGAAGGCCGGATGCTTGCGACTTGTTGACTGGACCGGTGGCAGGAGGGACAGGATGGATTGGCTGGTCTGGGGTTGCGGTCGGTTCGGGTAAGCTGCTTCGGGAGGCAGAGCGAGCTGCCGGTGGTTCCTCGATCGGCTTGGGCATCATCGGTACCGGCAGACCGGCAGCTCTGGGAGCTTTGGACCGAGAGTCCGATGAGCCGAGGGAAGGTGCGTCGCCGGAGTAGAGCTTTTCACCGCTGCCGAAGCGAGTCGATCGCACCGTGTTTTGTTTGTTCCATGTCACCCAAGCCAGCGTTCCGCAGGCGACCATCAAAGCGGCCACCAGAGTGCGGTGGACCCAGAGGAACCGCCCTGGCGGCGAACTTTCCCTAGCGCGAGGGGGATCGAAGGCATCGGTGATCTGTGGCTTTGGGGAGACGGCATCGGATCCCGATGGGGAGGTGGATCCTTGGGTTAAAAATGCCGGCGGACGATGGTTGGCTGGTTCCTCCCGTCCCATGGCGGGAATTGCATGCGGCGTGGGGATGGGGGGGCTATGGGGTGGATCGGTGCGGAATTGGAGCGGCGCGGGAGCCGGGAGGTAGGGAACCCTCGCTAGGACTGGGGGGAAAAGCCCAATTTTCGCTGTTCTCCCTGGTCGGTTCTTTCCCTGTTGATGCGCCGACATGCTCAGGTCCCTTCGTGAATACAAATCGAGCTGCTGTGGGTCGGAGACCTGAGCGGCTGCACGAACATGGAATCGTCCTTCCAAGGTTGGATCTTGAGCGTTTTGCCGGTTAGGCAAAGTGCGAAGAAGATTCCAAGGTGCCACATTCAGCCAACAGAGGTTCCAAATTCCAAGTTCCGACACACAATAGGGGCTTGGACCTTCCGTGCCTTGAATCGAAATTCATGCGACTCGGAAAACAAGCCTTTCAGGTGGGAACCTAGGAAAAGCTCGGTCAGAGTGAAAGATCAAATCCACAGCAGTTGGGGAGCAGCATGAGCGATTGGGGAAAGGCTAGCGATTCGCTGCCTGGTTTGATGCGGGAACGGATGCTGATCCTGGACGGCGCTATGGGATCGATGATTCAGAAGCTGAATCTGGATGAGGAGGCGGTGCGTGGCGACCGTTTTCGCGGTCACGACAAGGACCTGGTGCGTTTCTCGGACATCCTCTGTCTGACGCGGCCCGATGCGATCACCGACATTCATCGGGCGTATTTGGAAGCGGGCGCCAACATTCTGGAGACCAATACGTTTGGTGCCAGCCCGATCGGGATCAAGGAGTTCAATCTGCCCGACAGCTTGCTGCCCGAACTCAATGCGGCAGCGGTCCAGTGTGCGCGGCGGGCGATTGAGTCGATGTCAGGCAAGCGTCCGGACCAGCCGATGTTCATTGCAGGAAGCATCGGACCGACCACCAAGCAGCTTGCGATCAGCGTCAACGTCGAAGATGCGGCGCACCGCGATGTGACCTACATGGAGATGGTCGACAGTTACAAGGTGCAGGTCGAGGCGCTGATCGACGCGGGCGTCGACCTGTTGCTTCCTGAGACAGCGATTGACACGCTGAACCTGAAGGCGTGCCTTTTTGCGATCAGGGAAGTCTTCCGGGAGCGGGGGAAGGCGATCCCGGTGATGGTCAGCGCGACCTTCGGCGAGGGGGGCGGGACGTTTGTCAGCGGCCAGACGGTGGAGGCGTTCTGGACGGCGGTCAGTCATTTCCCGATGCTGTCGGTCGGCATGAACTGCGCCTTGGGTCCGGACGTGATGCGGCCCCATCTGGAAGAACTTTCGCGGGTCTCCTCGGTGCCCATTTCGTGCCATCCGAATGCGGGTCTCCCGAACGCCTTCGGCCAGTACGATCTTTCGCCATCGAAGATGGCCGATTACATCGAGGACTTCGCCAGGCAGGGATGGCTGAATATCGTCGGCGGCTGCTGTGGCACCACCCCCGATCACATCCACGCGATCGCCGAGCGGGTGGCGAAGATGCCGCCACGGAAGGACCCGGAGCCGATGGTCTGGACGCGGCTGAGCGGATCGCGTCCGCTGGTGCTTCGGCCCGAAAACCCCTTCACGATGATCGGGGAGCGAACCAACGTCACCGGATCGCGGGCGTTCGCCAAGCTGATTCGGAACGATCAGTTCGAGGAAGCGGTGGAGGTAGCTAGGCAGCAGGTGGAAAACGGCGCCTCGGTCATCGACATCAACATGGACGACGCGCTCTTGGATGGTGCGGAAGCGATGACGCGCTACCTGCGACTGATCGCAGGGGATGCCGTTGCGGGATCGGTTCCGGTGATGATCGATAGCAGCAAGTGGGAAGTGCTGGAGGCGGGACTTCAGAACGTGCAGGGCAAAGCGATCGTCAACTCGATCAGCCTGAAAGATGGAGAGGCGGAATTCCTCCGGCGCGCCAGCAGGGTTCGACAGTATGGAGCCGCCGTGGTGGTGATGGCCTTCGACGAACAGGGGCAGGCCACCGAGACGCTGGAGAAGGTGCGGATCTGCAAACGGGCTTACCAGTTGCTGACGCAGCAGGTTGGGTTTCCGCCCGAGGATATCATCTTCGACCCGAACATCCTCACCGTCGCCACCGGGATCGAAGAGCATGACAATTACGCCGTCAACTTCATCGAGGCCGTCCGGCAAATCCGCAAGGAATGCCCAGGCGCGAACGTCAGTGGCGGAGTTAGCAACATCAGCTTTTCGTTCCGCGGCAATGAACCAGTTCGCGAAGCGATGCACTCGGCGTTCCTCTACCATGCCATCCGCGCCGGGATGAATATGGGGATCGTCAATGCAGGGCAACTGGCGGTCTACGAAGAGATTCCAAAGGATCTGCTGGAGCATGTCGAAGATGTGCTGCTCAACCGCCGTTCCGACGCCACCGAACGGATGCTGAAGTTTGCCGAATCGTTCAAGGGAGAGGGGAAGAAAGCCTCGACCGACAACCTGCAGTGGCGCGAGCAACCGGTCCGTGAACGGCTGAAGCATGCCCTCATCCAGGGGATCGACAAGTTCATCGAAGAAGATACCGAAGAAGCACGCCAGCAGTGCACGCGCTGCCTGGAAGTGATCGAAGGGCCGCTGATGGAGGGGATGAGCGTTGTGGGCGACCTGTTTGGCGCCGGCAAGATGTTTCTGCCTCAAGTGGTCAAAAGCGCTCGCGTCATGAAGAAAGCGGTCGGCTATTTGACCCCTTTCATGGAAGAGGAGAAACGGAATCTCGGCGAAGCAGCTCAGTCGTCACGAGGCAAGGTGCTGATGGCGACGGTCAAGGGAGACGTTCACGACATCGGGAAGAACATCGTCGGCGTCGTTCTTGGCTGCAACAATTTTCAGGTGATCGATCTGGGCGTGATGGTCTCCTGCGAGAAGATCCTCGAGGAAGCCAACAAGCATGGGGTCGACATCATCGGTCTATCGGGCCTGATCACCCCCAGCCTGGACGAGATGACGCACGTCGCCAAGGAGATGGAACGGCTGGAGATGAAGCTACCGCTGATGATCGGAGGTGCGACCACCAGTGCCAAGCACACCGCCGTCAAAATAGCGCCTCACTACTCCCATCCGGTCGTCCATGTCGTCGACGCATCGCGAAGCGTCGGCGTGGTGGAACAGCTGGTCAATCCCGAAGCGCGCAGCACGTTTGCGGCCAACAATCGTCAATTGCAGTCGGAACTGGTTGCCAGCTACCAGGCTAGGCAGGTGAAGCTAGTTCCTTATGCCGAAGCGCTCACCAAGAGGTTTGCCACCGATTGGTCGTCCATCCAGATCGATACGCCTCAGTTCCTGGGCAATCGCACGATTCCAAGCCAGTCGATCGAATCGTTGATTCCTTTCATCGACTGGTCCCCATTTTTCATGGCGTGGGAATTGAAAGGAAAGTATCCGAAGATTTTTGAAGATCCCGTCGTGGGCAAGGAAGCCAAGGAGCTGCATCACAACGCGATGGAGATGCTGAAGGCCTGTGCCCGAGACGGGTCGCTGAAAGCGAAAGCGGTTTATGGCTTTTGGCCAGCAGCAAGTGAAGGGGATGACATCGTTGTCTACACCGACGAACAGCGCCATCAGGAGAAGGCCCGCTTCCATTGCCTTCGTCAGCAATGGGAACGCAAGGGGCAAAACGACTTCCGGTCGCTGGCCGACTACATCGCCCCGAAGGACTCGGGACGCAAAGACTATCTAGGTGCGTTCGTCGTCACGGCAGGGTTCGGTGCCGATGAAATGGCGACCAAGTTCGAATCGCAGCACGATGACTACAATTCGATTCTGGTCAAGGCCATCGCCGACCGACTGGCGGAAGCCTACGCCGAAATGCTCCACAAGCAGGCCCGCGTCGAATGGGGTTATGGAAAGATGGAGTCGTTGACCAACGAGCAGTTGATCGACGAAGAGTATCGCGGGATCCGCCCTGCCCCTGGCTATCCGGCCTGCCCCGATCACACCGAGAAGAGGACTCTGTTCCAGTTGCTGGATGCAGAGAATCAGATCGGCGTGAAGCTGACCGAGAGTTTCGCGATGTGGCCAGCCGCCAGCGTCAGCGGGCTCTACTTCGCTCACCCGCAAGCCAGATACTTCGCCGTCGACCGATTGGCGCAAGACCAGGTTCAGGACTACGCCCGACGCAAAGGTCGGTCGCTACGGGAAATCGAGCGATGGTTGGCGCCGAATCTGGGATATGAGACTTGATCGTGAGAGGTCTTCCGTTCCGGGAAGTCGGACAACCTGAAGCCACAAGGTCGATGCAGATTACCCAGCCCGCTTGTTCGTCATTTCGTGCAACCGTCCGGTTCCCTTCACAACAGGCATTTTGAATTGCCGAAACAGACGGGGACGATCGGCTGGCCTGATCGTCACCAATCTTCCCCCGCGAGGATGCGGGCCGGATGAAGGAAGTCCCCTTCGACTTCTTGAGGGAGTGCGTCTGTGCCGAAACTTGCGGCGGTGATCCCCTATCAACAGGGGCCCAGTCACCTGGAAGCGACCATTCTTTCGATCCTTGAGAATCGGGATTCTCAGATCGAATTGATCGTAGTGGATGCGGGTCGATACTCCGACCCCTATGGACTGTCGGGGGTGGAAATGACCATCCTGCCAGTCGATCCCAACACCGACTGGTTCTCGATGGCCTACGAAGGGATCCAGTCGTCGATCGCTCCCGTCGTCCAGGTGATCGCTCCTGGCATGACCGTGACCAAAGAGTGGTGGCATGGTCCGTTGGAGGCGTTTACAGAGGCACAAATCGGTGCCGTTCAACCTGCTTATCACGCACCGGGCGGCCCCCGCATCGCCGGTGGCCTGGATCGCACCGCCCTGCCTCGGCGCTCCCTGAAGCCGCAAGTTCGCGAAGGCGAGTCGGTCGGTGTCTCCTCGATGGGGGGCTTTTTCCGCAAGCGCGCCCTCCTAGCGCTCGATGGCTGGCTGAAAGGTCTTCCTCGCGATGCTGCCGACGCCGAAATGACTTTGGCTCTCACTGCCCTCGAGTTTCAGACGCTGGCCTGCCCGGAATCGAAACTGATCATCGACCAGCCGGCACGAATTGCCAGCCAACCTTCCTATGCGACCGGTATGGCCAGTGGACAGATTGCCGCCGCCTATGCCCAAAATCCGACAGCAGGAGTCACCGTCGATTCGCTGGCCGGGCAGTTGGGCCAGCTGGCCAGCGCACTGGTCCACCCATCGACCGTCGCCGAGCGGTTGGGGTGGGTCTTGGGCCAGCGCGATCAGACGTTCGTGCGGCGAATCACGCGAAGACTGCGCGAGGCCAACGAGCGACTGGAACCGTGGCGGCAGTCGGTCCAGGCGTTGGGGGGTGACACCCAGCGTCGTGCCGCCTAAGTCCGTCGCAAGGGAGTCGATGCCTCCTCCTAACCCCCCCCTGCGGCGGTCAGCAGATCGAACGGCGCGGGGATCTAAGGAAGGTCAAAAGCTGCCAATCTGTTGGCTGGCTACCCAAATCCCGCTCAACCTGCGGTCGACGAATGGACGAAGTAGGAAAGGACCGGCATTTTCTTCTTGAATGGCCCCCTGCGGTCTGATAGCCTCCGTAACAGGGAGATTGAAGAATCGGGTGCGGAAACCTTCTCGTTATCCGTTCGCCAAAACCGCATCGACCTCGGAACCATCGCTCCACTCATTTCCTGCAGGTGAAACCGCTATGGCCAAACCCTTTCGCCGACGACGTCTTGCGATCGAAAAATTGGAAATGCGTCAATTGATGGCTTCCGACTTGGCCCCGGTCCACAACTTCCGCTTTCCAGAAGATAGCAACGGAAGCGGATCGGTCACCCCGGTCGATCTCCTGGTGGTGATCAACCAGTTGAACCAAGGTCGGGATCCGGCCAGCCGAGTGGAAACCCGGTCGTTTGCCACGGACATCAACGCCGATTCCAACCTCTCCCCGATCGATGCGCTTCTGGTCCTCAATTATCTGAACCGCCCCAGCAGCTCCAACACCATTCAACCCAGCTCGCTTCCGATCGAATCACGAGTCCAATTCCTGGAACAGTGGCTGGAACGTAACGGCACCGATGAGGCCATCAAGCAGTCGGCGATCGAGACACTGCATGTCCTTCGATTGGGAGGTCGGCCTGAATGGGGCGATCGCTGGATCGATGGTGAGCTTAGGAAACCAGAATCCCATCCCGACGATAGCGACGCAGCTTTGGCCAACCCCGAACTTCCACCTGGAAACCCCGATGGTTCAGATGATTTGATTGAGCTGGATCCCATCGAGCGTCATCCTCACCTCTATCCTTGGATGCAGCGGCTGGCCGATGCTGGGGTTTCCACCGAACTGCTGCAGAAGCTGAAAGAGCAATGGGTTGCTGACTGGGAAGCTGGCAACGACTGGACCATCGATACCTTGAGGCAGAAGCTGATCGACGCTGGCGTCGATTTGGATGCGATCTTTAGACGCCATCCCGAGCTTCCACCCGGAAACCCCGATGGTTCAGATGACTTGATTGAGCTGGATCCCATCGAGCGTCATCCTCACCTCTATCCTTGGATGCAGCGGCTGGCCGATGCTGGGGTTTCCACCGAACTGCTGCAGAAGCTGAAAGAGCAATGGGTTGCTG
>JBJSWM010000231.1:0-1647 GCA_046085865.1 Pirellulaceae bacterium | reverse complement strand
TACCGAGACCGCACCGATCGACTATTGGTTGGATGCGGTCGACAAGGTGAAGTGGGGGCAGTCGCAGAGGATCGTTCTGGAGTCGGTGGCCGATCAGCGTTTCTTCGCCGCCATCCGTTCGCTTGAGGGGCTTCGCGAGCTATGCCTGGATGGCGGTATGGTATCGGATATCGACCTCGACAAGGCCATTGAAGGCTTGCAGTTGACGCACCTGAGAGTTCGCCTGGTCCCGCTGGACGATTCAGAGGTCGAAAAAATCATCGCGACGCAACCGCTGATTCGGATTCTCAATCTTCCCCACAGCCAACTGACTGATCAGGGAATTCAGAAGCTTAGTCGATTGAAAGATCTGACACTGCTGAGGATCGGTAGTCCCTTCCTGACCGATGAAGCGGCGCGTGCGATCCCGCAATTGTTAGGTTTGAGGTCGCTGCATCTGATCGGTCCGCGTCTGGGAGGCGACTCCCGTCTGGACATTGCCAAAGCGAAAAACTTGCAGTCTTTTTATTTAGATGACTGCCCGCTGCCCGATGCCGCCTGGGAAAAGATGTTCCAAGAGCGTCCCGATCTCCATGTCCATATCGATCAGGCTCACCATGACCGCGATCCAAAGCGGGATCACCAGTAACGTTGCTTGTAAAGGAAACTGACCATGCGCCAACTTGCGTTCGCTTTTGCCTGGATGACTTGTTTGATTCCCCTGGCAACTGGTGCATCTGCCCTCTGGGACGAGACGAATCAGCCGCCGTCGATTGCGGTGAACGGAGAGGCGGAAGTGCGAGCCGTTCCGGATCATGTGGTGATCACTGCGGGGGTCGAATCGAGAGGGACAACCTTGGAGGAAACGGTAGCCGATAGCGATGCGAGAATTCGGAAGGTGCTGGAGTTTTTGGAGCAATCGAAGATTGAAGCGAGGAAGATCCGAACGGAGTACCTGACCATTGAGCCGCTGATTGTGGAAGCGGTGGGCAAGTCTCAAGTAAGCCGCCTGCCACCCCAAACCGATGACCCTTTTGCCTCGGAACCGTCCGCGCCTCGCGTGGTTGGTTACGTGGCAAGACGTCAGTTTTCGATCAGCATCGAGCAGCTGGATCGATTTGAAGCGATCTACAAGGGGTTGATCGCGGCGGGAATCAACCGCGTCTCAGGGATTGAATTCCGCACAACGGAGCTACGGCAGATGCGAGATAAGGCACGCCAGGAAGCCGTGAGAGCGGCTCGAGAGAAAGCCCAGGCGATGGCTGGGGAACTGGGAGCCAAATTGGCGTCGGTCCAATCGATCCGTGAGAATCTCAGCAATGGCATGATGCCCGGCTATATGGCTCAGAATGCCTTTTTCGATGCACCGGGGGATGCAACGGAACGGTCGCTGGCGGCTGGAGAAATCAGCGTCCGCGCTTCGGTCGATGTCGTCTTCCTGTTAGGTGACGTGGAACGGAAACCCTGATCGCGAGCCGGAACGATCATCCTCCGTTTCTCTGGTTCTCTGTGACTCCGTGCCTCTGTGAGATCCTCTCTTCGACTAGCAAAGAATTTGATTTCTCACGGAGGCACAGGGAGCACGGAGGAAGAGTCAGGATGAGAGACAATCCGAATGGAACAGATCGGCCCTCAACACTAGCTTGCAAGCCCCGATTTCTTATCTCT
>JBJSWM010000230.1:0-376 GCA_046085865.1 Pirellulaceae bacterium | reverse complement strand
GGGAATGAAGTGCTCGAGTGCTTCAACTCGCCGCCTCCGGATCCAGCTCCCAGTCGGTTGTCTGTCCGAGTGATCCACCGATCATCAGCACCGATTCGCCGGAAGTCGGATCGCAAAGCGATGCAGCTTTGTCGGCAGGTGCGGCGAGCGGTCGAGCATGCGCTGGGAAGTCGACCACTGATCGATCAACTACCGGATTGCCTTGTGGTGGCCGTCCTTCCAGCACCTCACACTGCCCAATTGCTGATTCAGGTGGCGGCACCTTCGCGGGTGGCGCTGGACCAGGCGGGGGAGATGCTGGCGATTCTGCGCGCCGCCAATGGAGCGATACGTTCCGAGGTGGCAAGGTCGATTCACCGTCGAAAAACCCCATCGC
>JBJSWM010000229.1:0-3710 GCA_046085865.1 Pirellulaceae bacterium | reverse complement strand
AATGTTGTTTCCTCGATTCTGAGCAATGCCGGAGGAATTCAGGTTTCCGACAGTAACGAAATGGATGGAACTCTCAACTTTGTAAACAGCATTCTTTACGTACAAAGTGGAGGTGAAACTCTCCAGCAGACGAGTCGCATTCTGGCTGGTAGCGATTCGATTGCAAATATTACGAGTTCTACAATCCTTTATAATTCGCTCTATGCAAGCGGACGCAATAGTCCGTTCAATTACGAAGGCATGGCATTGACGGCGGCTCTAGGCGGAACCATTAATGTAAACTCAAGTGCGATTTCACCCTTGAACTTCGACACAATCCTGCCCGGCAACGACGCGTATTTGGAATTGACTGGTGGAAACCTCATCTCGGATAACTACTCATTTATTGGTGCTACCTACACACAATCCGCCTCAAATCTGCACTTGCTATTCGACAATGCCTCGTTTCTTACAAGCGGTTTGACATACGATCTCGACGACGTGGGTGGAGTAATGTTGTTAAAGAGTCTTCCTTTAGGAGCAACGCCGTGGCACAACAGTGTATTAGTCAACGTTGTTCCCGACGCGGGAACCGGAGGTGCTAACGAACTGATCAACCCGATTAATAACCAACCGATTCTCTTTGACGTTTTCGGGAACGCACGCACATCGAGCGGATTTCGCACGCTCGGAGCTGTCCAGAGCACAGTGCCTGAGCCGACGACGTTGACCTTCATGACAGGAACACTCGTCCTGGGTTGGTTGGGCCGACGCAGGACACGCTCTCGCAGAGTCTCTAGCCGCAGTACCCGATAAGTCGTTTGCGTACGGCGAAATACAGGTTGACGGGGATGGGATACTGCTGGCTTTCTAGTCAGCGGAGTTCAATGCCATGCCTCGATGTCGCTTCCAGCCAGATCAGTGGGCCCAGTGGATTCAGGACCATTCCCTCAGCAACCTCTCCGTCGCTGACTTCTGCGCCATCCACCAACTCCCCGTCCACTCCTTCTACTTCTGGCGCCGAAAACTGGCGAGTCATTCCAAGCCGAAAGAGCTGAAGAATCTCGCGGATGCTAGGCTTGCCGAGAACGGGCTGCAGTTCATTCCGCTGCAGCTGCAGGGAGTGACACCTGAAGTCACAGTCGATCTGCCGGGCGGCTTGGTACTTCACATCCCAACCGATCCCATGACTCTTCAGCCTGTTCTCCAGGTTCTCATCCAGGTGGGGGCCAATCGCCAGTCATGATCGGCCTCGTTCATCATCTGAAGATCTACGCCTGCACTCAGCCCACCGACATGCGCAAAGGCTTCGATGGGCTCTCGGGAATCGTCGCACATCTCTTGGCCGAAGATCCACTGAGCGGCCATCTGTTCCTCTTCCGCAACCGCACTCGTGATCGACTGAAGATCCTCTACTGGGATCGCGACGGGCTGGCCATCTGGTACAAGCGACTGGAAAGTGGAACGTTTCAGTTCCCAACGGATCTGGTCAAAGATCCGTCGCCATCAGGCAAGGCACAGATCACTCCCAATCAGCTTGCGCTACTTCTTGGAGGCGTTGAACTATCAACTGTGCGCCATCGGAAACGTTACGCGCTGCCTGACATCAAGAAATAAATTTTTTCGTTGATGCATGGTGAAACCTACGCGCGCGATGCGGGTTGAATCGTGTATGGATACCAACGAACTCTACAAGGAAGTTGAAGCACTGCGCGAGCGATTGGCTCAGGCCAATGGTGAGATCGAAGTTGCACAGCAGGCAGTTGCGCTGGAACGCAGCAAGTCCGAAGGCTATCTCCAGCAAGTCAAAGCCCTCAGCGCTACGGTCGAAGATCAGCGGAAGAAGATGGAGCAGCAGGAGCGGCGGATGCTGGAACTCCTGCGCTCGCTTCGCGGGAAAAAACGCGAATGGATCAATCCCGACCAAATGTTGCTCTTCGAAATCGGGGACCTGGAACAGTTGGTTCAGGAGGTCAAGGATCAGGAAAAGCAGCCCACGAAGCGCACAGCCAAGAAACATGGGCGCCGACTGATCCCCGACGGTCTGCCCCAGGAAATCATCGAACACACCCTGCCCGAATCGGACCTCGTCTGCCCAGTCGATGGGAAGGTGATGGAGCCCATTCGGTGGGAAGAGAGCAAACAGCTCGATTACATCCCGTCAAAGCTCAAGGTGATCGTCCATCGCCGAGCGGTCTATGCCTGTCCTGAAAAACATGACCAGGCGGTGCTGGTGACAGCACCCAAGCCACCGCAGCCGATCGAAAAGGGACTGGCCACTTCAGGGCTTCTAGCTCAGGTGGTGGTCAGCAAGTTCGGAGATCATCTGCCAGGGTACCGGCAGGAAGATATCTTCTCCCGCCATGGAATGGAGATTCGCCGAAGCACGCTCTATGACTGGATGAGCGGTGCAGCGGATCTGAGTCTGCCTCTTTATCAGCGGATGCAGCAGCGGGTTCTGGAATCGTTCTCCATCCATACCGACGATACGACGGTCAAACTAGTTGATAAACAGCTTCGTTCGACCAAGCCGGCCAGATTCTGGTGTTACCAGGGGGATGCGGAGCATCCTTATGCGGTTTACGACTTCACGTTGGATCGAGCCAGAGAGGGGCCAGCGAAGTTCCTCAAGTCGTATCAAGGATACCTGCAGGCCGATGCCTACAGCGGCTATGACGGGATTTACCTCAATTCCGGTGGCGCCATCCAAGAGGTGGCCTGTTGGGCGCATTGCCGACGGTACTGGTACAAAGCCAGGGAGGTCGATCCTGCGCGCGCGCACTGGGTGATCGGCCTGATCCAGCGGCTTTACGACGTTGAGGAGCTTGCTGAGGGGAAGGCACATCAGGAGAGGGGAGAGCTTCGGCAGAAGTACTCGGTCCCGTTGCTGGGGGAGCTTCGAACTTGGATGGATGGCCAGTTGTTCCTGCCGAAGAGTCCGACGGGCGAGGCGGCGCGGTACACCCGGAATCAGTGGGCAGCGCTGAACCGGTATGTAGAGGATGGTCGCCTGGCGATCGACAACAATGCGGCCGAGCGGTTGATGAAGCCGGTGGCGATCGGGCGGAAGAATTGGCTTTTTGTAGGGAGTGTGGAAGCAGGCTCGCGAGCAGCGGTGCTGATGTCGCTGGTGGCTAGTTGCAAGCTGAATCAGGTGGAGCCTTGGGCTTATCTGCGCGATTGTTTTGAAAAGCTAGCTGGACGATCCCCCGGTGACTCTTTGGACGACTTGCTGCCTGACCGGTGGCTGAAGGACCACCCGAGTCACCGGTGGTCGATTGGTTCGCTACGTCAGAAGGAGCGGGCGACCTGAGCCTCTTGCTCGTCGTCTAGAACGCCCAACGCCCCATCCCGATCCCCTGCGGCAGTCATCCCGCCAGGGTGTACTTGGGCGTGCGCATACGATCGCGGGCAAAGCAGAGGTAACGGTAGATCCAGGCGATGTAGGCTTCTTCGGTCCGTTTGGCGACGTGGAGCATCCGCATTTTGTGGCGGAGTTGATCGAGCAGTTTGGGCTCTTTGGCTGAGGTGGAGGGGGAATTTTCTTGTACGGATCGCGACCTTTCTTTAGAATTCCGATCATTAGAAAAGCAATCTGCATAACGCTCGCCCAGCGACTTTTCCAAGGCGTCTAAGAATTCAATTAGTGCACGCATTGACACCTTCCCGGCTGCCTGTGCATTGAGCAACCGGCAGTTGCCCGACGTTATGCAGACCTAGCACCCTTTCTG
>JBJSWM010000228.1:0-2485 GCA_046085865.1 Pirellulaceae bacterium | reverse complement strand
TCCTTCTGCTCCACCTCAACAGCAACCTCCTGCTCCCTCGCAGCACCCTTTCGATGGGTGGTCGACTCCAGGTCGTCGCTGGCATCTTTCCCGCGACGAGAGGGCTGTTGAAACAATAGTTGTTCCAACAACAAATACTCGTCCTGCCGCCCTTCAAAATGCCCCTGCAGCCATTCCCTCATCGATTGCTCGCGACGCAATTCGGCCTGCAGCACTGCCCTAGATTCTTCATCGCCCCCCTCAACCCCATCCGGCGACTCGATCTGCACCAGGCCCCCTTTCGACTCCTGAGCCACCTCCCAATCTTGAAGGGAATCATCCGATTCCCATGGTTCTTCTAGCGATTCCCAAGTGGGGTCCTTTTCAAGTCCCTGGTTGTCTGAAGGGGACGGGACGCCCCATTCGATAGGCTCCGCGCAAAGGGATTTCCACAATCCCAATGCCTCATTCCGCGACTGGTCCAACTCCCCATTTACCTCACGAACGATCGGTTGTCCCCGATTTGGCTCCTCCATGACTCGCTCATCGCCTGTCGCCGTCGCTTCGAACAAACGAAGACCACCTAGATTCTCACACTGTTTCTGACAGAAGGCGAGTTGGGACGCTAGCGAGCGCAGCCGTTCCCTGGTTAGGTCCAGATCACTCCGCTGCTGAGCCTCAGCATGCCAACGGTCCACCATCGCCTGAATCGATGCCAGCGAACGTGTGAGGCCCCCGACCGCATCCCTCCAAGTCTGTTCTGAAGTCCTGCTTTCCGCTTGCTTGCAAGTATTCGATGCGGAAGAGGACTCCTGTGGACCGGGGGAAGGCCAAGCGGTTTGGATGGTCTGCTGGGACGGAATCAAGCGAAATCGCTCGCTGCCAGACTGCAGGTCGGTCTCGCAATCGATCAGTTTCTCTTGCCCGGCTACTTCCAACCGCTCCCCAAGTCCCAACCCAAGGCGATCGGAAAGCGTATCGCCGGCACCCTTCCGCCAAGCCACTCCAATTCGGCTGCGCCAGACCCGAAGCCGAAGCAACGCTGGACTGGGCGTCACGTGCATTGCGTCTAGGATCCTCAGCTTTCCTTGTTCGTCCGGGATCACCTGCCAGTCGCCAAGGGAAAGTAGTAGCCGCTCAGTCACATTCCCCTGAGCATCCATCCGCTCCAGCATGCCCCCGACTTCGTGCGTCGCCATCGGATCGTGAGCCGGACTTGGACTTGTGGATTGACTGATCGACATGGTGACGCAATTCCTTGGCGAGGGTCTGCAGCCGCCGCATACTATGCATGACTTGTTGCCCCGTGAAGCCGATGTTCGGACTCCAGTCGGCATGAATCCGCTGGGGATCCGTCGTTTTCATCGTCTTGCGGCGTCGTGTAGTCGAAATGCATCGGCCGGGTTCTGTCGCTGCATCTCGACACGATACCGATCATTCCCCCGGTGGCTGTTGTGACAGTCCTGTCGAATGGATGGACTGTACTGATCGATCCATTTGCGACGCGTAAATCACTGGGCAAAAGCATTCCAGCCGCTCCAATCGTCATCGCCCCTTCGACCTGATCGATCGTTGCATCGTTCGCTTGGCCTGAAAAAAACACCCTCCCCGAAAGCTCCTGTTGCAGTTGCCCCAGAAGCAAATCCGAAATCGCTGAAACGCTGACGGGACCGGAACTTGCGAAGGCGTCGATGCAACCGATCGTCGACCAGATTCCGCTACCCAGAACTGGACAAGGAGGCCGGTTGATGATGTACCGCTGGACGGCAAAATGTCACCTCTTGCTTGCAGCGATCTTCCTTGGCTATCTGCCATTCCAGCAAACCCTCGCACAATCGGATCCGGCCCCCAGTACGCCTCGGATAGCCGATCGAGGCACCAAAGGCTCGACAACGCCTTCCCTCGCACCTCTTCGAAATGAGATCCAATCGGCGGACTCCCAATCTCGAGACGCTGCCTTTCATGAGCTTGCCAGCGACATCGATCGCCTCGACACTCTCCTGGGAATCTTCAAACGACTGGTTCGTTTGGTGTCTCCCTCCGTAGTCCACATCGATACGAAGAAGACCGAGACTTCGGAGAGCACCGACGCTAACCAAACGGGTGAAGTTGAAGAGGCGGGAGCTGGGGTGCTGGTGGAGTATCGTGGTCGTTTGCTTGTGATCACCAACCGACATGTGGTCGTACCAGCTCAACTCTCCTCGATCCTAATTCAAAGCTCCAACCGCACAGAGACCAACCCTCTGAAGCTATGGTCGGACGCCGCTACTGACATCGCAGTGATGGAAGTGCCTAGTGAATTCGGGATCGCGGCAAGGGTTGGTGACAGCGACAAGTTAGAGGTGGGGGAACAAGTGGTGGCAATCGGCAGTCCCTTTGGTCTGTCCCACAGTGTCACAACAGGAATTCTCAGCGCCAAAGGACGACGGGATTTGGAACTAGGCACACGGACGATCGAAGTGCAGGATTTCTTTCAAACCGATGCCGCGATCAATCCCGGCAACAG
>JBJSWM010000227.1:0-14216 GCA_046085865.1 Pirellulaceae bacterium | reverse complement strand
TGGACCTCCGATTGTGTGGAATAGTTTTATATGGTTGTTGAAGGAAGCTTAGAGTTAATAATGTTGATAATCATATGGTAGAATTGGAGACCATTATTGAACGACGGAGATATATGTTCTAGTGCTTTTATTGTCAAAGGTGGATTACCATCTATTTGAGCTTCCTCCTAGACAGATCGGACCGATCCTAAGGCAGCCATGCCAGTGGGTGGGGATGTTGGAGCAAACTCAGTTGCTCCCCTGCCTAGCGGCGCTGGTGGCGTTTGCCGATCCGTTTGAGACGGGCTGGGATGGTGCGTTTGTGCAGGAGCATCCGGTGCGTTGGGCGGCAAGGGATTCCAGCAAAGTCGGTCGCCCGAAAAAGCTCGACTGCTGGGTGCTGCACGCCGACGCAAACTGGTCGATCGATCATCTGGAAGAGGATCCGGATCAATCGGCCAGACGTTTGCTGGGGTATTGGAACGACCGATTGGGTGGGGGGGTGCCAGAGCCGATTTTTGTGCAGGGCCATCGGTGGCGTTACTCGATCCCCAATCCCTCGCTCGACTGCCAAGCTCTCTGGGATCCTGTTCGTTGCTGGGGAGCTTGTGGAGATTGGTGCGCGTCGGGAAGGGTGGAAGGGGCTTTGTTGAGCGGAATGGCGATGGCTGGTCGCGTCCTGAATCATCTGCACGACCCTTCGCTGCGACCGACTCCACCGCCACAGCAGGCACTCCTGCCGTTGCAGTAATCATCGCTTCGATCCCGACTCACGTAGCAAATAGCTGCCCTTCGATGTCGGCAAATGCTTTGAATTCGAGTGCGTTGCCGGTTGGGTCAAGCAAAAAGAAGGTGCGCTGCTCACCGACCTGTCCCTGGAACCGAATGGTTGGTTCGATCACAAAACGGACGGCGGCGGCTGTCAGTCGGTCGGCCAGTTCTTGCCAACGATCCAGGTCCAAGACCACACCGAAATGAGGCACCGGCACACCATGACCATCCACTCCGTTGTAGTGGGAAGTGATGGTGCCATCGCGGCCTAAATTTGGGTTCCAATGGACCACGAACTGGTGGCCGAAGAAGTTGTAGTCGATCCAGTGCGAATCGGAACGACCTTCGGCGAATCCCAGCAGGTCGCCGTAGAATGCCCTGGCTTCCTCGAGGTCGCGGACCTGAATGGCGACATGGAAAGGAGTCAAAGTTGCCATCGTGTCGGCTCCGTGAGGGGCGATGGACCGCTAAGAGTCATCGTAAGAAGCGATCTAGGAAATCTGGAGGAAGATAGTTCCGCAGTCGTTCGGGAATATACCGCATCGATCGATCGGGGGAAATGATCGAGGGGAGACTACCGAGCGGTGCACGAGGTTCGGTGGGGCATCGGGTGGCGAGATGTTTCTGTACGCAAATCGCTCCTGCATGCGGAAACTGGCGTCGCTCCGGGTGGCTGGTTTCAGGGGATGAGGGATTGCTCCGCAAGTTGCAGTCCAACCTGGATGTCGCCGGCAAGAATGCGTTCATCATCGACTTGGCGGCCGACGACAAAGCCGTATTGTCCGATCTCCTCCGCGCCAAGTTGTTGGTAGAAGGCCATTGCGCGGTGGTTGCCGCTGTAGCAACTGACAACCCATTGGGATGCCTGTTGTTGGATCGCCTCGCAAAAGAAACGCTGCATCATCAGTTGGGCGAGTCCCGAACCGTGCAGGCTTCGGTCGACGTAGAGTTGTTTCAGTTCGATCGATTTACCGGGGGGGACTTTCGGAAGGCTGGGGGGCATGGCCTTCATGTGCGCTGCTAAATGCCAGAGGTTCCGATCGGGTAGTAGCACTTCCGCGACCCAGCATTGGCCACCTCGATCTAGATCGGAGGCGATGGCCTGAATGGTGTAGCACTGGTTGAGGAATACCTCGAGGTCTTCGGGATCGTAAAGGTAGCTCCAGGTCTGAAGCCCCAGGAACCGTCCCAATTGGGAGAGGCCGGAAAGATCCGACAATCCAGCTCGCCGGATCCGAAATGGGGTGTCGCCAAGTTTCCCCTGCAGCTCGATAGAAGCAGGGTCGGTGGAATGGGGGGCTAAGGGGAGCATCAAGGTGGATTTCGGTGAGTTCCTGGCTTGCCTGATGCGCCTTTGCGTCCTGGGCGATAGCCACTGGTGTTTCGGGCGCGACGTTGCCGTTTTCCTTGCGTGGGAGTTGCTGCGGATGAGGGGGGCTGGTTCTCTGGTGCCGGCATGCGGTGGACATATTGCCCGGAGAAGCGGGCGTTGGCGTCTTCTCGGCGGCGTAGCATCGCTTCCCGTGGTGGCTTGGAGGGAATCAGGGAATCGCAGCCATCGCCGACCAAGTCCATTCGTCCGGCCTGCCTCAGCGCTTCGCGCACTTCGAAGTAATTTTCCGGCTTGAAGAATTGCATTAGCGCCCGCTGCAGCTTCCTGTCTTTGAGTGCCTTGGAGACGTAGACAGGCTTTTTGCTGAAGGGATCGATTCCGGTGTAGTACATGCTGGTGGCGACATCCATCGGGGCAGGAATAAAGTCCTGCACTTGATCGGGTTTGTAGCCATTGCGTTTCAGAAAGAGCGCCAGTTCGATCATGGCATCGATGTCGCTACCGGGGTGAGATGCGATGAAGTAGGGAATCAGATACTGCTTTTTGCCTGCTTCGGCGGAGGCATCGCGAAACTGATCGGTGAAGAATTCAAAGTCGTCGTTGGCCGGTTTGCGCATCCGGTCGAGGACTCCGGGATCGACATGCTCTGGGGCTACTTTGAGGTGGCCTCCGACGTGGTGGGTAGTCAGTTCGCGGATGTACTCGGGAGAGCTTCTTGCTAGATCCATCCGAACTCCGCTTGCCACCAAGACCTTTTTGATCCCCGGGACGGCGCGGGCCTCGCGCATCAACTGGATGACTGGCTGGTGGTCGACCCCCAGCAGCTTGCAAATCTTTGGATGAACGCACGACTGCCGCCGACAGACCGCTTCCACTTCAGGGCGAGTGCAACGCATCTGATACATGTTTGCGGTGGGGCCGCCAATGTCGCTGACAACGCCTTTGAACTCCTTGTCCCGCGTCATCGATTCGATCTCGCGAAGGATCGACTCTTTGCTGCGCGACTGGATGATGCGTCCTTGGTGTGCAGTGATCGAGCAGAAGGTGCAACCGCCGAAGCAGCCTCGCATGATCGTCACGGAATCCTTGATCATCTGATGTGCAGGAATCGGCTTGGTGTAGCTGGGATGCTGCCGTCGCGTGTAGGGCAGTCCGTAGATGCGATCCATCGCTTCCTGCGAGATCGGATGCTGGGGAGGGTTGCAGACCACCCACTGGTTGCCATGCTGCTGTACCAGTTGCCTCGCGTTGAAAGGGTTGGTTTCGTGGTGGATCATCCGAGTCGCTTCGGAGAACTCCATTTTGTCGGTGGAGACGGCTTCGTAACTGGGAAGCACCAGAGCGGTTTCAGGTGGTTTCTCGGAGGCACCCAGCGCATAGGCGATGCCGCGCATGTCGCGTAGTTGCTTGATCGTTTCACCGCGTTCCAGTCGCTGAGCGATCTCGACGATGGCGTTTTCGCCCATGCCGAAGACCACCAGATCCGCCTTGCTATCCAGGAGGATCGACCGTCTTACCTTATCGCTCCAGTAGTCATAGTGCGCCAGTCGGCGGAGACTAGCTTCAACGCCTCCAGCGATCACGGGGATCCCTTTGTACGCCTCGCGCGCCCGCTGGCAGTAGGCCAAGGTGGCTCGGTCTGGGCGCCTGCCGATTTCGCCGCCCGGGGAATACGCATCGTCGTTGCGCACCTTACGATTGGCGGTGTAGTGGTTGATCATGGAGTCCATGTTGCCGGCACTGATCCCGAAGAACAGCCTTGGCCTGCCAAACTCCCGCCATGCCTCGCAGGAGTGCCAGTCGGGCTGGCTGACGATACCCACTCGGTAGCCTGCCGCTTCCAGCACTCTGCCCAGAATGGCCATCGCGAAGCTAGGGTGATCGATGTAGGCATCACCCGTGACGATCACCACATCGACCTCATTCCATCCTCGCGCCAACGCCTCGGCTCGTGTCATCGGCAACGGGGCTTTCGCCATGGGACCCGTCGGTTGCCGTTTTTCCTCCCCCAATCGGGATAGGTAATCGGGAGTTGGAGGCATTGGGGGGGTGCGATCGATGATCGGCAGCGACATGGAAAAACAGTCCAGGCAGGATTCAAAATTCCGGCATTTCGGGCGAAAAAGATGGTCCAAAGATAGTCCGAAGGATCGCCCGTCGTCACTGGTATACTAGACATCCTCTGGAGAATCGCCAACCGGAATTCGAAGCCTATTCCCGGGGCCGCAAAGGCTGGTCAGCAAAGTTCAACTCGGTAAGTAACTCCAAACCCGATCCAACATTCCATAACTCCCAGCCTTACCCCAATCGGTACCCCAATCGGTGCCACCCACCTTTTCCGATTCGATGTTTGCGTATTCTGGGTTATTCGCGATTTCTTGGGCGATTGGGCGCTTTGGGTGGCCTGGGTTGCCTTCGGTCGGTGCCTGGCACCGTTTAAGCCACCCGTTAGGGGATTGGTTGCCTTTTGACTTCAATCGATGCCACCCACCTTTTCCGACCCACCTTTTTCCGGTTGGATGTTTGCGCAGTCTGGGTTGTTCGGGATTTTTTAGGGGATTGGGTGCCTTCGGTTGCCTGGGTCGCCTTCAGTTGGTGCCACCCACCTTTTGTTGTCTGCCTTTTTGCGGTGTCCGGCGTGGATGAATGGCCTATGGTTGTTTGGGTGCTTTGGGAGGTCTGTGCTGCCTCCATTTGGTGCCAGGCACCGATTGGATTGCCTCCATTTGGTGCCAGGCACCGATTGGATGGAGACCCCCGGTGAGGGTGGTTCTTCTAGGCTGGTCGATCCTTCGCCTCGTCGCACTAGATTTCGATTCTGGTTTAGTTGGAGTTTTCGGGGCTGTGGGGGTGATGGTTTGGTGGTCTGGGGCTGGGTGACTCCCTGTTCATTCGATTCTTCTTTTTTCGTTGCCGCTCGTTTATTTCGACTGATACCGGGCGGAGTAATCGATTGCGGGTTCCGTCATGAGGTGGTGGAGGGGGGAAATGCTTGGCATTGGAGTCGACAGGCCCGTACAATCGTTTCAAGTGATAGGGTGGCGCGGGCAGGTTGGTCCTTTCCGTCGTCCGGTTTGGCCGAATAGGTATCTGCTAGGAGTTCCTGCATGATGATTCGAAATGTTGGTTGTATCGCCTTGGCGGCATTGGTTTCCTTCTTCCCAGCAGCGGGATCAGCTAAGGAACCGGCCAAGGGACTGCAGTCGGGAGATGCTCTGGGAGCGTTCACCGTTCAGAAGGTAGGTGGTGCTGTAGAAGATGGCGTTGAGATCGGCGAATCGCTTTGCTACCGCTGCAAATTCCAGTCGAGGCCGATGGTGCTGGTCTTCACTCGGACGACCGGTGAGGCGGTGGGTAAGCTGGCTAAGGAACTTGATTCCGCTATCGCCAAGCATGAGAAACAGCAACTTCGCGGCTTGGTCTCGGTCATGGGATCGGACGCAAAGCAGGCCACGGACGTCGCTAAGAAGTTTGTCCAGTCTCAGGGGCTGAAGCACCTTCCGATTGCGATTCCAAGCGACATCCAGACGGGCCCGCGAGACTATCGAATTTCCCCGGACGCCGATGTGACTGTCGTGGTCGCCAAGGAGGGTGAGGTGGTGCAGGTCTTCACTTACAAGCAGTCCGAAGTGAAAGCCGACGAGGTCATTCAGAGCGTCGAGAAGATGCTTAATGGTTGATTTGAAGCATTCTGCTTCCCTTTGTTGTTCCCAGGCAAAGCCCGCCGCAAGGCGGGCTTCGTTTTTTTTGCTGACGCACCATCCACTTTGGACCTTTCTGCCCGCACGATTTTTCCGACGACCCCGGTTGTTCTCATTCTGACGGTCGCGCGAGTAGGAAAAGAACAGCTCTTTCTTCCAAAGTGCCAAATTCTATCGGGGAGCTGGATGGCGCAAAGGTTGGGAGTAGTCTAGGGAGGATGCGCGAGGGGGTACTCCAGATCCGCCTTGCTTGGAGCTGCCGAATGCGTTCGCAGTTCGCCTCCCCTTGTCGATCGAACGCGGAGATTTTTTCATGCCACGTCGCATTCGCCAGATCATGCAGAAGCTGGATCGGCATGTTCAGCGATTCGCTCGCACGAACGAAAACATCGCCAGCAAGACGAATCTACTCGCGCTCAATGCGGCCATCGAAGCCGCGCGGGCCGGTGATGCGGGAAGAGGCTTTGCGGTGGTCGCCAGCGAGGTGAAGAATCTCGCCGAGCAAGCGTCGGGGAACTCCAAGGAATTCCGTGGCGTCATGCTCGGTGAAATCTACCAAGGAATCGAACTGGTCGATCGACTGATCCAGGAACTGGAGGGAACCCATCTGGTCGAGATGGCAGGGACGCTAATTCAATTGATTGTCCGGAATCTCTACGAGCGGACGGCGGATGTCCGCTGGTGGGCCACCGACGATGCCTTGGCCGGGGCGCTTTTCAACCGCACGACGGAGACGCTCGCCAAAGCTGCCCAACGACTTTTGGTGATCAATCGCTTTTACAGTGTTTACATGAATCTGGCGCTGATTGGAGCGGATGGAACGATCCTCTGCTGTTCCCGCCCCGACCAGTTTCCTACCTGCGTCGGATCGAATGTCCAGAGCGAACCTTGGTTTCGCCGCACCATGGCAACCGCCAGTGGCAACGATTTCGTTGTCGATGAAATCCACTACAGTTCGCTGCATCGCAATCTGCCTGTGGCGCTTTACTCGGCCGCCGTTCGCGCGAATGGGGAACTCAACGGGATTCCACTAGGAGTCTTGGCCGTTTTTTTCGATTGGGGTGAGCAGTCGCGATGCATCGTCCAAGATGAACCGATGCTGTCGGATGAAGAGTGGAAGCGCAGTCGCGTTCTGTTGCTGGATGGGGCCCTTCGCGTGATCGCTGCCAGCGATGCCATTGGGATCTTCCAGACCTACCCTCTGAAGACCCAGGGAGACGATAAGGGGGCCTACATCGATACCTGGGGCCACACGGTGGCCTTCGCGCGGACGATCGGCTATCAGGAATACGACGGTCTGGGGTGGTATGCGGTGATCGAGCAAAAGCCTCCGAAGGTGGAATCCGACTGAACTGTCTTATGATTCCTTCGCCAGTCGCAATCGGTCTGGCTATTCATTTTCCTGCGTGCAGCACCAAATGCGCTAGCTCCGGCACGATCAATTTGTCCATCGCCAGACGCACGCCGTTGGGGGAGCCCGGCATGGTCAGGACCAGCTTGCGACCAACACGACCTGCCACCGCGCGACTGAGCATCGCGGCAGGTCCGATCTCTTGATAGGAGAGCATCCGGAAAAGCTCCCCATAGCCCGGTACTTCGGCGTCGAAGAGTCGCTGCACGGCTTCGGTTGTCTGATCGCGAGCGGCCAGTCCGGTACCACCGGTCAGCAACACCGCATCGACTTGGGGGTCAGCCAACATCGCCTCCACCGCCTCGGTGATCCGCTCCTGCTGATCGATGATGATCGACCGAGCCATGACGCGGTGTCCTGCTAGTTCTAGCAACTGGACGATCAATGCACCCCCCAGATCATCGAGGAGCGTCCGGGTGTCGCTGACGGTGATCACCGCCACTCCTACCGACTGGGGTGCCTGATCGCGATGCGACTGCGATGGGGAATTGTCGGGCACGGCTGGTACTCCTCTTTTGCCGGATGCGGAAGGCTTCGCGAGGGGGATCCTGAGCGTCTACAATGTCGAGGACGTTTCGGCGGACCATTTCCTCTGAAATGACCAACGACGATGATCATCGTAGCGAAGGAGCTGGATTCTTGGATCCCCATCACCCGACAGCCACCCCACTTGTCTCGCCACATCGTCTCCCGGAGATGCCTCGCTACCTAGCCCCTTTTCATCCCAAGAGATTGCAGCACGCTTTTGCTGACGTGCTGATTATCGGTGGTGGCCTGGCAGGCCTGCGAGCGGCGCAGGAGGTCGATCCCGCGCTTCGCTGCATCGTGGTGACCAAAGATGTCATCGAGGAATCCAACAGCGCCTACGCGCAGGGTGGAATCGCCAGTGTGTGGGACGCCGAAGATCGTTTCGACAACCACATTCAGGACACTCTGGTGGCCGGTGGATCGCTGTGCGATCGAGCGATCGTCGAGATGGTGGTGAGGGAAGCTCCTCGGCATGTCGAAGACCTGATCGCCTGGGGCACGCATTTCGATCAAAGCGACGGGAAGCTGATCCTGGGGCGCGAAGGTGGGCATTCGCATCAGAGAATCATTCACGCTCTTGGGGATGCCACCGGTCGTGAAATCATGCGAGCCATGATCGAACGAACCCGCAGCAACGGCAACGTGGAGATTTGGCCCAACACCTTCACGATCGATCTAGTGACACACCAGGGAGCCTGTCGAGGTGCTCTGTTGGCGCCTCACGGAAAGCCCCCCATGATGCTTTGGGCCTCGCAGACCATTCTCTGCACCGGAGGTTGCGGGCAGGTGTTTCGGGAGTCGACCAACCCCAGAGTAGCTACCGGCGATGGTCATGCGTTGGCTTATCGCGCGGGAGCTCAGATGCGCGACATGGAATTCATGCAGTTCCATCCCACGGTTCTCTACATCGCAGGTAGCTCGCGGACCCTGATCACCGAAGCCGTGCGAGGCGAAGGGGCGTTTCTGATCGACTGCAATGGCAATCGCTTCATGAGCGATTATGACAAGCGGCTGGAACTGGCGCCGCGCGATGTCGTCAGCCAATCGATCGTTCGGCAGATGGAAAAGACGCAGCACCCCAGCGTCTACCTGACGATGCAGCATCTGGATCCCCAGCGTGTCAGGCAGCGATTTCCCGGGATCGCCGAAGTCTGTCGCAAGTTCGGACTCGATATCGCCACCGACCGCATCCCGGTACGCCCAGGAGCCCACTACATGATCGGTGGCGTGGTGGTCGATGACCGAGGCCAGACCACCATCCCGGGACTTTTGGCTGCCGGTGAAGTCACCAGCACGGGGCTCCATGGAGCCAATCGACTAGCCTCCAACAGCCTGCTGGAAGGTTTGGTCTTCGGCAAAAGAGCCGGTGGACTTGCCAGTCAACTGGCCACCACCACCCAGGGCCGACTGGAAGTGCCACCCGTCAGCGCACCGGATGTGCCCGATCCCGACCAACCGCTCGATCTCTCCGACGTGCGAAACGCTGTGCAAAGTCTGATGTGGCGTAAAGTGGGAGTCGAAAGGAACCAGCAGCGACTGGCGGAGGCAGTGGAAGGACTGGAGGGATATTGCCGGTATGCACTGGCCAACTCCCAGCAGACGATCGAAGGATGGGAACTGCAGAATCTTCTCACGGTCGCTTTGATGATGGCCCATGCGGCCCTGGCCAGACAGGAATCCCGAGGCGTCCACCTGCGAACCGACTTCCCGAAACTAGACGACACCCACTGGCGACGCCATTTGGTCTTTCGACGAGAAGCCGTCGAGTAAGAGGCACTGGCAGGAGTAGGAGTGGGAGGGCGTTGATGGATCCCAGCTCAGATTGATGGAATCGTAGGCAGGTAGCCAGTCGATCCGTTATCTTCGTCGATGGTCGAGTGGTGGGAAGACAAGCGAATCTTCGGGCGGGGCAACTTTTCTGGAGAGAAGGAGAGGCGACGATGAATGTGGGAGTCTTGGTGATCGCGGTGGCGGTCGGGTTCTTCGCGTCGCTCTGGCTGACGCAGACGCTGCTGCGACCCTTCTCCACCGGTCCAAAGCAGCCACGGGAAGATCGGCCGCCTCCGATCCCCTGGATCGATGCCGATCAACAGGCGGTTATCGAGCAAACGCTGTGGTCGGAGGGAAAGATCGAGGCATGCAAGAGAACGATGGAGATCGCTGGATGCGATCTGCGGACTGCCAAGGCGATTGTCGACAGTTTGGAAGTGTTGCGGAAAGGGGATCCGCGAGGCTGATCAGGCTTCTTTGAATCGGTAACCGACGCCACGCACCGTTTCGATTGTGTCGGCATGCGCCCCCAGTTTGCGTCGTAGCGCTCGGATATGGACGTCGATTGTTCGCACCAACACCAGAGTGTCCCCACCCAAAGCCGCATCGATCAGTTCGGCCCGATCAAAAGCGCGTCCCGGCTGACGGATCAGCGTGTCCAGCAGTCGAAACTCACTCTTGGTCAACTCCAACTGCTCAGTCCCCGCCATCGCCTTAAAGCGTCTGCGATCAACAGAAATCCCCAATCGCGCCACCACATCTCCACTGGCATCCGGCAGTTCTTCCGTGCGCCGTTTGAGCGCCTTGATACGCTCCATCAGCACGCGCACACTGAAAGGTTTGGTGACGTAATCATCCGCTCCAACGTGAAAGCCCAGAAGTTGGTCGGCTTCTTCGGCCTTGGCCGTCAACATCATCACCAGCAATTCCTTCGTCTCGGGATTGCTTCTCAGCTGACGACAGACTTCGATCCCATCAAGTCCAGGCAGCATGACATCCAGCAGGACGATATCCGGAAGCTTTAGCTGGGCCTGTGTTAAACCGTCGCGACCGTCCACAGCGCGATGGATTTCATACCCTTCGCGCTGCAAATTGTAGGCCAGGATGTCTCCCAGCGAACGGTCGTCCTCGACGATCAGGATACGAGTCTTTGCCATAACGAATTCACTCTAAGAGCCTTGCTGCAGGCTTATCCTGCAGCCTGGGTTGGCAGCGCGTCGGACGGTCCGCCGCGCCGGTGCCTGACGATGATTCCTTCCACCATGTAGACGAGGTCGGAGGCGATGTTGGCGGCGTGATCGGCGATTCGTTCCAGATGCCTGGAAACCGAAAAGCAGTGAAGCGCCGTCGAGATCCAATCCGATCGCTGCGCC
This sequence comes from Pirellulaceae bacterium, assembly GCA_046085865.1. Lineage (GTDB taxonomy): Bacteria > Planctomycetota > Planctomycetia > Pirellulales > Pirellulaceae > JBEISR01. The sequence goes on along the minus strand of JBJSWM010000227.1, from coordinate 3,350 downwards.
ATCAATCGTGTCAACTCGTCGATGACTCGCACATTCATCTGATCGATCGCGTCATCGCCGGCGATCACCTGGTAAGCCAGTTCCAGGTCCTGTTGCACAAAGGCATCCAGGCTGCGTCGCACCATCGAGGTGGTCATGGCAGCCATCCCATTGAGCTGCTGGGGGATCGGAAACTCACCTTCGCTGCGAATGCTCAACGCCCGCTCGGCAATATTGACCGCAAGATCCGCCATCCGCTCCAGATCGTTATTGACTTTCATCATCGTCGCGATGCGTCGCAGGTCGGCGGCTACCGGTTGGTGCATCGCAAGGATCTTCAGGCATTCCTCCTCGATCCGCACCTCGGTCTGGTCGACATGTTCATCCCTTGCGATCACCCGTTCGGCCAGATCCGAATTCCGCTCCACCAACGATCGTACCGACATCCCGATCATTTCTTCTACCGAGCCGGATAGTCCGAGAAGTCGGTTGTAGGCTTCTTCCAGATCATGGATCAAGTGGCGAGACATGCTGAAGGCTTTCTGGGTTGCGACCGATTCCGTGGCTCCGCCCACAAGCGAAGGGCTTGCCGATGCGGACCTCTCGAGTATTTTGGACCGCCCGCCCGACTTTCGCCTAGGGCCCCTGAAAGGCACCGGCAAAAACCATAGTGGCTAAGGGAAGCCGCTTCTGCAGGCGAAAGTCGCACAACTTGGACCTGCGTGCACAACCATCGGACCGATTGTGAACCAACACCGGCTCCTAGCCTATCGAAGAAGCATGAAGAATTGGTTCGGTTTTCGTGAAGATCCCCACGGAAGGGGACAGTTGGACTGGCCTCTTCAGCCCGACCCGGATTCGGCAGGGGCCCGTGGAATCCGCACCCGCATCGTGGTCCCCTCCCCTACCCGACTGGTCGGTTCGATCGACCCCCCATGCGCCTCCACCCACTGCCTGCAGATCGCAAGGCCAAGACCCGATCCTCCAACCTGACGCGATCGGGATGGGTCTGTTCGATAGAAACGATCGAACAGATGAGGTAGATGCTCCTCAGCGATACCAGGTCCTGTATCGCTGACCAGCCACTGGGCCCACGGTCCTTCTATGCCGGATGTGACCGTGACGCTCCCACCGGCTCGGTTGTACTGGATCGCATTGCTCAACAAGTTATCCAGCACCTGCCGCATGCCGTCGCGATCGATCGAGGCAATGGCGGAGCTGCCTGCGAGTTCAAGCCGTACTTGTTGCTTTTGTGCCAAAGGTAGAAACGAGTCGACTGACTGCTTGGCCAGATCCTGAAGATCTGTCGGCTGCCTCTCGAGAAGCTCCCGGCCTTGGTCGCCGCGCGCCATTTGCAGGAGATCTTCGATCAGGCGTTTCATTCTCGCGCCCGATCGAAGGCATGTCTCCAGCGCAGCGCGATACTCGGTCTCGCTTCGGGACCGACTGAGCGTTAGCTCCGCCTGGGACATCCAGATAGCCAACGGGGTCCGTAGCTCGTGCGACGCATCCGCAGTGAACTGCTGTTGCTTGGCGAAGGCGTCGTCGAGTCGATCGAGCATGGCGTTGAGCACCTGGGCCAGTTCCGAAAGCTCGCGATCCATTCCCCTGCTATCGACGCGTTCCCCCAGCCGATGACTGCTGACCAGACTGGCTGTGCGATGGAATCGTTCCAGCGGCGCGATGGCTCGCCCAGCAATCCACCACCCGACGGCAAGGCTGCTGACCCAGAAAAGTGTCGCCAGCGCCAAGGTGATCAGCGATGAGATCATCCCATGGCGCTCGACCGGTCGCATGTCGATCGCAAGCAATAGATCGCAGCCATCGACCAGAGGTACCCGGCGCGAGCGAACTGATCCGCCATCTGGCGGCGATGGCTGGAACTCTTCGCGCAATACCCTGCCATCGGGAGCTACCACCTGCAGCGACATCGCTTGTAGGGTTGGCCATCCCATCCAACGGCTCAGCCAATCCGCAGGCCAGCCCCAAGGGGGAGCTGGCTGTCCCGGTCCCAATCGTGGAGCCAGACTAGGCTCTTCGCCAGGCCATTGAGCAAAAGGGGCTCGAGGTTGGCCCAAACGACCCGGAGGCCCAATGGCTGGACCAGAGCCAGGGCCGGGCGGTGGTCCGGGGCGAGCCATCGCTCCAGCCATGGGACCAGCGTTTCGCGCTGCGGGCAGATCCCGCTTTGGATCTTCCGCCGCTCTTGGTTCCATCGGTGCGATTGGAGGAGGTGGAGGGCGTTGGGGCCGTTGCGAAGTCATCGGCCATTCGATGGCGTCCACGCCACCCCAGGCAAAAGCATCCGCAGCTCGCCGTATCATCTGGTTCCATTGGAGATCGGCCATTGCCATCGCGTGGCGCCGCTGCTGGCCGATCAACAGAAATGCAAACGCCAGAATCACCAGAGCCAGCAGGATTGCATAGCCGCATTGCAGTCGCCATCGCATCGAACTAGCCATCGATCGAGTACCCCTGGCCCCGATGGGTCACGATCGTATCGGCTCCCAGTTTCTTGCGGATGTGGGAAACGTGGACATCCAGCAGATTGGAGAGGGTGTCGTCTTCTTCATCGAAGAGATGATCGTACAGCTCGGTTCGGCTGACTACCTTGCCGCGATGCAGGACCAGATAGGCGACTAAAGCGAATTCCCTCGCCGTCAAAGGGACGATCGCTCCGTCGCGCGCAATTCGTCGCTTGGCCAAGTCGACTTCCATTCCCAACGCTTCCAGAATCACCACCGACTGCGACTGGCCTGCTGCGCGGCGAATCAAAGCGCGCAATCGCGCCAGAAGTTCAGTCAATGAAAATGGCTTGACCAAGTAATCGTCCGCGCCAAGATCCAGTCCGCTGACACGATCTGCCAACGTATCGCGCGCCGAGAGAATCAGCACCGGTGTGCTCCGTTCCATCCGAACTCGGCGCAACACCTCCTGGCCGCTCAGTTTCGGTAGCATCAGATCGAGCACCAAGCAATCGTATTCCCAGATGCTTGCCTTCTCGATCGCCTGCTGGCCGTCGGTAGCGATGTCGACTGCATAGCCCGCTTCGCGCAGGGCCTGAGCGATGGTTGATGCCAGATCTGGTTCGTCTTCTACCAGCAAGACTCGCACAGGCTAGTCCTTATTCTGCCAAGACACCTCGTCGCGTCGCCCTCGTGCCACCAAGTTGTCGCTTCCTTGTTCGCTCCACGCCATTGGATATAGGCCATCCATCGAGCAGGTTCATCGCATGAACGGCCGTTGCGATCGATCGTTCTTCTCGTACTCAGCGGAGCGGCACTCGTACTCAGCGGAGCGGCACTCGTAGTATCTTCCGATATCTCCCTGCAGAAGAACAGTACGGTTATGCTCTTTGAAGAGCTTTGTAC
>JBJSWM010000226.1:0-1851 GCA_046085865.1 Pirellulaceae bacterium | reverse complement strand
AGCGCCGTCCTGTATCCACGGTCGCGCAGCCATATCGCCAAGTGAACAGCAATGGTCGACTTACCGACCCCTCCCTTCTGATTGGTGCATGCGATCAACATGTTCGATCGTTAGCATGCCCCAAGCCAATCCAGCAAGCTGGAAAGTTAGCCATGCAGCTTCATTGCCGAACATCCTGCCTGCTTATCAGCTGGGCGGACTGATTTGCTGATGGCCAGCCAAACAGCAGGCCTGCCATCAGGAAGCGTCGCCAGCAAGCTTGCTTGCCGGCTTGCTGCCAAGTGAAACACCTCGAGCCGCTCCTTTCGCCAGCTACGGTTCTGCGATGGCTTTCGGAGGAAGCCAAGCTTTTTCGATGTCGTCAACAGTCTTTGGCAGTCGAGTTCGGTGACACGGGGAATCGGGAAGCGATCCCTTGGCGGTTTGCCCTCGATACGGGGTTCGGGGATGCTTTTTGCGGGGCCGCAGGAAGAATCCCACGGGGTTTCGGGAAGGAATCAACGGGGAACCAGGAAGAAACAGTCCCGCAAAGATCAAGCGATTTCATGGCTTGCGCATCGGCAAAGCATAGAACAATCTGTTTCATAAGAAGACAAACCCGGTGGTCTTCTTTTTTCAGACAGGGGGAACCGACCAGCCAGGGGAGGAATCGTGACCAGACGGAAGGAAAAATCAGAAACCTACAGCAGCTCGATCGCGTCTCAAGAGGCGATGATCGGCCCCGACCTCCTCAACATGTGCGAATTCCCTACCTGCCTCCTTGGCCGTCAGCGCGAAGATGGTCTGCGCAACACCATCTTCTTTCGCGACCGGATCTTCGACGAAGGCGCCGGTCGTCCCGTCGAGCGGGAATTGATCATCACCGGCAGCGATTTCTTTGGTCTCCCGACCTCGGCCGACAGCGACGTTCTGCTGGTCCTGATGTACCTGACGCAGCGCGACGGGATGCAGAACCGCGATCTCTATTTCAGCCGCCGCGAGATGCTGGGGCTGCTGCAATGGGATGCCGGGGGAAAATCCTACACTCGCCTTCTTGATTCCCTGCATCGCTGGGTCAGTGTCAGCTTGCACTTCAAACGCAGCTGGTGGGACCAGCAGGATCTTGCTTGGCAAAGCCGTGCATTCAACGTGCTGGAGTCGATCGAACTGCAGGGGAAAAAGACCTGCAGCAACTCCCAGGAAAACTCCAGGGTTACTTGGAATAGCGTGATTCATGCTTCCCTGGGATCCAGCAACGTCAAAAGACTCAACCTCAAAACCTATTTCGCCCTCCGAAGTCCAGCCGCTAGGCAGGCCTACCGATTCCTAGACAAGAGGTTTTACCGAGCCAAACACCTGGAATTCGATCTTCGTACCTTCGCCTGCGAGCATATCGGCTTCAGTCGGTCCTATGACAATGGCGTCCTGAAGTCGAAGCTTAAGCGAGCGATCGACGAGTTGGAGGAACATGGTTTCCTCCAGCCAATTCCCTACCACCAGCGATTCCAAAAACTCCGCTGCGGCCAGTGGCGGGTTCGTCTAACCCGGGCCTTGTCCAGCCATCATGAGACCGCCCCGGATACCGATCCAAAACAGACCAGTGAGCCGGTTGTTCTTGGAAAACTGCGGAAACAGGGGGTATCGGAAATTGTGGCGCGGCGACTGGTGGATCAATACCCGATCTCCTCCATCGATCAAAAGATTCGTGAGGTCGATCAGCTGGCGTCCAGCGGCCGCACTCCGCCGCGGGATCGAGCGGCCTTCTTGGTGGCAGCGATCCGAGGGGGCTATGAATTGGGAGGAGCGATGGGAAGGAGAGCAAGAAGAGCGGCATCCGAACCTAAGAAGATGGCAAATCCAGAAACCGCCCGG
>JBJSWM010000225.1:0-11533 GCA_046085865.1 Pirellulaceae bacterium | reverse complement strand
AATGGGTCGCGAACAAGGTTCTTGGAGCGCCCCGTTCATGGAGGAATTCCACGATGGCCCATGCAAGACTTAGGCCATCGTAGGTGCTGGTACCGCGCCCGATCTCATCCAGAATCACCAGCGACCTGGGTGTTGCGGTGTGGAGAATCCTTGCCGTCTCCACCATCTCCACCATGAATGTGCTGTGCCCCTTGGACAGTTCGTCACTGGCGCCAACGCGAGCAAAGAAGCGATCCGCAATTCCGATCGATGCTTTTTCAGCGGGGACGAAACTTCCCATTTGCGCCATCAGAGTGATGAGAGCGACTTGGCGGATGTAGGTGCTTTTGCCTGCCATGTTCGGCCCGGTGATCAGGTGAATCGCACCATCATCCCCACCCAGCCGTGTTTCATTCGGAATGAAGCTCCCACGATCCAGGATCCGATCGAGCACTGGATGACGACCACGTTCGATGACCAGCGTCGATTCATGATGGACACTAGGCCGCTGGTAACCATCATTGGCGGCCAGTTGAGCCAAGCCGGCCAAGGTGTCTAGCTCCGCTAGGGCTCGTGCCATCTGCAGCAGCGTTGCCAGTTCGCGCTGAACCGTCTCGCGTAGCTCCTGAAATAGCGCCTGCTCCAGCCGCTTAGCCGACTCATCCGCCGAGAGAACTCGATCTTCGTACTCTTTGAGTTCCTGTGTGATGTATCGTTCTGCGTTCTTCAGTGTCTGCTTGCGGACAAAGTGGGGAGGGATCTTGTCGCGGTGCGCATGGGTCACCTCCAGGTAGTATCCGAAGACCGACGTGAATCCTATTTTGAGGCTGGCGATTCCGGTCTGCTCCACCTGCTGTGCTTGGTACTGCGCGATCCATTCTTTGCCTCCTGTTGCCAGCTCTCGCAATTCATCCAATCGCTCGTCGAATCCCGATCGAATGAACCCGCCATCGCGCACCTGCAATGGGCATTCCGCCTCCAGCGCCTTTTCCAGCAGCGATTGAAGCTGGGGGTGGGGATCGATCAGGTTGCGAAGTCCGATCAATCTTTGGGGCGCCTTCGGCTCGATTCGCGCGATCAAACTAGGGAGCATCGCCAGCGTCCGCTCCAGCTGCTTCAAGTCGCGTGGACTGGACCGGCCGGTCGCCACGCGCGCCAGCAGTCGCTCGGCATCGTAGGTGCCGCTGAGCGTCTCTCGCACGGCAGCGCGTCGCTGATGGTCGGCATGAAACCAAGCCACGGCATCGAGTCGACTTTCGATCTCCGCAAGATCGATCGAGGGAGAGGAAAGCCAATCGGCGAGGCGCCGGGCTCCCATCGCTGTGACCGTTTCATCCATCACCGCCAGCAGTGAACCACTTCGATCCCCGGTCCGATACGTCTCCGTTAGTTCCAACGATCTTCTTGTGGCGGTATCGATCTCCAGATAGCGGCACTCTTTGGCCGGCACTAGGCTTCGTAGATGCAGCAACGACCCACGCTGAGTCTCCTTTAGGTAGGCCAGCGCCGCGCCCGCCGCACTGATCGCTGGCGCATCGGTCGCCCCCCATCCCATCCCGCTCAGATCGTGCACTGAAAACTGCTCGCACAACATCCGCTCGGCCTCCTTCGCACCAAACTGCCATACCGGCCTGCGAGTGATGGCATACGACGACACATCGGGGCGTTGCCACCAACCGTCATCGTCCCGCACCAAGATTTCCGAAGGAGCCAACCGCGCCAGTTCGTCGACCAGGGCACCGCGAGGGAACACCCCCGCTTCAAACCGTCCGGTCGAGAGTTCCAGCCAGGCTAGCCCGACGAGATCCTTTTCTGGGGCTGCCGAGAGCGGTTTCGCCGACACGGCCGCCAAATAATTTGGCTTTTTGGGATCCAGCAGCGTGTCGTCAGTTAGCGTGCCTGGGGTGACGATTCGCTGCACTTCGCGCCGGACGATCCCCTTCGCCTCCTTCGGATCCTCTACCTGTTCGCACACCGCGACCCGGAATCCCTGCCGAATCAGCTTGGCCAGGTATCCATCCAATTGATGGTGCGGGAATCCGGCCATCGGAATCGGGTTGTCCCCTTTGTCCCGGGCGGTCAGCGTCAGCCCCAGGGCCCTGGCGACCGTCTTCGCATCCTCGTAAAAAAGTTCATAAAAATCCCCCATACGAAATAGCAGCAAGGCCTCCCCGCAGGCAGCCTTCGCCTCCATATATTGCCGCATCATTGGGGACTGGCTGCCACCACTCATAGAAGACTCCCAATCCACCATTTCAGGGCAAATTACCCGCTTCCAGGGGGAGGAAGCGAGGACCGCCCTTGACGATTCCGCGAGAAAGTCATTATTATTTTGGGTTTCCAGCTTCCGGGAAAGGGGGAACCCTTTTGGATTCCTGGGAGAAAAAATGCCGGCGTAGCTTCAATTGGCAGAGCACCGCATTCGTAATGCGGGGGTTGTGGGTTCGACTCCCGTCGCCGGCTCTTTATCAATGTCGGATTGCAACAATCTCCCATCCATTCCGCTTCGACTGGTTCAGCGAGGCGGGGATTGTCTTGGGCGGATCGTTGCGCTGGCTGGTCGTTGCGTGAAACCATTCAGGGGTGCCGTGCCGATGGGATCTTCGTTGCTGGTCGATGTTCGCGAAATCGTTCTGGGAAGTCAGGGCTTCGGTCCGCAGGATGTTGAGCGGATCAGTCACGCCATTGCCGAAGACAGCGGGCAAATTGCGACGCTCCGCGATGCGGTGCAGGAATTGGAGCAGTCGGGAGACAACTCCCCAGCGGCTCACACCCGCCGCGGTGTTTGCCTCTATCTGCTGGGACAGTTCCGTGATGCCGACGCGGCGCTCAAGCAGGGAGATGGTGGTGCCGTTGCGCAGTATTACATGGGTAAAATTGCCGGGGAACTTGGGGAATACGATGCATCCGAGAAGTATTTCCAAGCCGCTCAGAAGGCCGGCTACATGCCCGAGCTTTGCCAACTGGCGTCGGCCGAGGTGAAGCGAAACGCAGGCCAACACCAGGAAGCGATGAACCTTCTGGATAATATTTTTGGCCCTGTCGAGCAGACGGCTGAGTATCTGTACCAACGCGGAGCAACGGTCGCGTCGATCGGCGGCAACCTTTCGGAAGCCGTGGCGTTGTATCAGCGAGCCATTGGTGTCGACCCACGGCATGCAGGTGCCCTCTTCGGGCTGGCGCTGGAGAATGATCGCATCGGCAACGATGAAGATGCTTTCGATTACTACAAGCGAGCTGCATCAGCCTTTCCGTCGCACGTCGGGACCCTTGTGAACCTAGGTCTGATGTACGAAGATCGCAACGACTTCAGTCGAGCTCAGGCTTGCTATCGACGGGTTCTGGAAATTTTCCCCGACCACCCTCGCGCCAGACTCTTTCTCAAAGACGCTGCCGCTGGTGGCAGCATGCTCTACGACGAAGACGCTCAGAAGAGAAACGAGCGGTTGTCGCAGATGCTCAATATTCCGGTCACCGACTTCGAACTGTCGGTACGGTCGCGAAATTGCCTGCAGAAGATGGGCCTTCGCACCCTTGGCGATCTGACTAGGATCACCGAGCAGCAGCTTCTAACTAGCAAGAATTTCGGCGAAACCTCGCTCTTCGAGATCCGCGAAATGCTCCAATCCAAAGGGCTCTCCCTGGGCCAGTATGCCCACGAGAAAAAGGAGCAGGAACCGCCGATCGATACGTCCTCCCTCTCGCCCGACCAGCAAGTGCTGCTCGATCGCCCCATCGCCGAGCTGAATTTGTCGGTTCGGGCACGCAAGTGCATGGTGCGGTTGCAACTGAGCACCATTGGCGAACTGATTCGCAAGACGGGAGACGATCTCCTGGAGTGCAAGAACTTCGGGGTGACCAGCCTCAACGAAGTTCGGGAAAAACTGACGGCCATGAACCTCAAACTGCGTGGCGACTGATCGTTCGGTCCCATAGGTGTCTGGCGCTGGGTATTCCATCGATCGGCTTCACCAGTCGGCTGATCGATTCTGGCGAATCGATGGCGGCTGATCGATCCCTGTGAATCGAGAGCGACCAGTCGAAGCCGGCGAATCGAGGGTAGCTGAACAAGTTGCCCGGCGGCTCTGGTTGATCGATCAGCAGACATCGGATTCAGCGAAGCGACTGTTTATCCGAGCAACGTCGGGTCTTTCGCGAGGAGGCGAATCGAAAGGTGGCTGCACAAATCTCCGATCGCAGCTCCCGTTTCCCTTTCGAGTGCCTCGCTCTCGATCCGCTCACCCAAGCCCGACGAGGTCGGTTGCATCTACCGCACGGGATTGTGGAGACGCCAACCTTCATGCCGGTGGGGACTCAGGCGACCGTCAAGGGTGCCACCATCCAGCAACTGCGCGATGCGCAAGTATCGATTCTCCTGGGCAATACCTACCACCTGGCACTTCGGCCAGGATCCGATCGCATTGCAAGACTGGGTGGCCTCCATGCCTTCATGGGATGGGACAAGCCCATTCTGACCGACAGCGGTGGATTTCAGATCTTCAGCCTCGCAGACCTTGCGAAGATCAACGAGAAGGAGGCGGTCTTCCGCTCCCACCTCGATGGCTCATTGGTTCGCTTGTCACCGGAACGCGCGGTCGAGATTCAGGAGGACCTTGGTAGCGATATCGCGATGGTGCTAGACCATGTCGTCGCCCTGCCAGGAGAGCCGAGTGTGGTAGCGGATGCCTGCTGGAGAAGTGTACGGTGGGCGGAACGTGCTCTGGATACCGCGAAGCGCCGCGATCAAGCCAGATTTGCGATCGTGCAGGGGGGGCTGGACCTGGAGCTACGGCGGCAATGCGCCGATGCTTTGGTGCAGATGCCGTTTGATGGGTTTGCCGTCGGTGGCCTCAGTGTCGGGGAACCACCGGCGGAAATGTACCGCATCCTAGATGGCATCACGCCGCATCTCCCGGAAAAGCGGCCTCGCTATCTGATGGGCGTCGGCAGACCGATCGATCTTCTGGAGGCGATTGCCAGGGGCATCGACATGTTCGATTGCGTCATGCCAACGCGCAATGGAAGAAACGCATTTGCCTTCACCTGGGAGGGAATTCTGCGTCTTCGAAACCAGAAGTACGCCGAGGATCGTTCGCCGCTCGATCCCGACTGTCCCTGCCCAGCCTGCCGCCACCCCCGCGCCTACCTTCGCCATCTATTTCAGTCGAAAGAAATGCTTGGCCCCATCCTGCTGACATTGCACAATATCACCTTTTACTTGCGACTGATGAAAGAAGCGCGGGACGCGATTGCTCTAGGGCAGTTCCAAGGATTGCTGGAGCGGGCTAGAGCCAAGTGGTCGCCAGCAGAGAAAGCGGAGTAGGCGATGCGACCAGAACTTCCAGACTCTGTGGTGGTTCAGGTCTGGCCAGCCAGCGGCGATTCGGCGTTTCATCCCAGCGATCTGGAACTGGCCAAGTCCTGGATTCCTAGTAGCCGAGTCTTTCTTCGAACCGCTTTCGACGGAAAGTACTACCATCTGAGCTATGGTGATCAGTCGCTTCGAATGGCTCCCTCCCTGGTCACCAAAGTCCCGATGGAAGACCTGCAGGTAGGAGACCGCGTCGAAGTCCTTTCGCTGCTGTTGGAACGCGATCCAGTTCTGGCGGAGATCATCGAGAAACGGTGGGACCAGGAAAAGCAGCAAATCGTCTATGAGATCATCCACCGACAGTTACCAGTAGAACGACCCTATAGTAGGACGGAACTGCGATTGCTGACGCCGCGTCATCCTGCATTAACGTCTCATGAAACGATCCGCAGAGAGATCCCTCCGGATGAGGTCTTCGGGTAATTTGGTGGGGTATGGATTGGATTTCCCGTACCCCGTCCTCCGCGGCGGACGGCACTCGTTCTGGTACTCGATGCCCCAGTTTCCAAGCGCTGCTTTTCGAACACGAGTACCAACTCATGGAGTACCAGCACGAGTACGATAAAAACCAGTAGCTTCGGCTACGAAGCCACCCTCATTCCTGAAGAGCCCTCCCGCTGTAGGATGATCCACGACGAAGCGGCAAAATCCATCCCTAAATTTTCCGTGGGATGCCAAATGGTGTTCCTTCTTCCAAACTGAATGAATTGACATGCCATCGCATCGCCTAGTTATCATCTTGCTCTTGCTAGTCGCCTGGGGCTCAATGCACCAAACGATCGGCGCCAAGGAGCCATGGAGCGACCCGAGATTGCCGGTGGAGAATGGGTTGGCATGGTGGCTGGATGCGTCGCATCCAACTCAAGAAGTGCCTCCCACATCCGCCTCCAGCCAACCGCTTAGCCGCTGGTGGGATGCGTCAGGCAACCGTCGCGATCTCCATGTGCCATCGGCTGCATCGCAACCAACTTGGCATCGGACAGGGGATACCGCCATCGTTCGGATGGATGGGATCGACGACGTGATGCGAGGGGTGCAGAGCCCTGGGGAGCTTTCGGAATTTGAACTCTGGGTGGTCGCGATTCCGCGATCCAACCCGGGGATCTTTCGCGGGCTGTTGGCTTTCAATGAAAGAGAAAAACGAGACTACGAAAGCGGCTTCAACCTGGACCTTGGCCCCACCGCGACCGCGGAATGGACGATGCTGAACCTGGAGGCGCGCGGGGCAGGGGGTGCCACCAATCTCCTGACCCAGCCTCGCCCCTGGCGAAAGCCGGCGCGCATCCACGTCCAGGCGCAGAGCGATCTTTTTACGCTGAGGATCGATGGCCAGACCAACGGCGTCCGCGCGAGAAAAGAACCCAAGCTGGCTTGGGATGAACTGACCTTGGGCGCTCGCTTTTACAACAACCAAGAAGGGCCTCAACAGATCGCAGGCCCAGGTGCTTGGGATATCGCCGAACTGCTTCTGTATGATCGCTCGCTGTCGGAGGAAGAGCGACTGCGGGTGGAAGGTTATTTGAACGACAAATATGCGAACCTAGCAGCGGCGCTCCCCGCCTCCACGGAAGCTTCCGATCCATGGCCTCGCTTCGATCATCCCCCTGCCGTGCAGATGCTGGTCCCTGGATTCGATGCTATCCCGCTTCCAATCGAACTGCCGAACATCAACAACCTGCTTTATCGCCACGACGAAGTGCTGGTCGCGATGGGATACAACGGCAATGTTTGGTTGCTAAAAGATAGCGACGGCGACGGCATCGAGGATCAGGCCCAACTTTTTTGGGATGCTGGGAACCAGCTCCGTGGCCCCATCGGCATGGACTGGACGCCTCCTGGCTATCCCCACGGGCAAGGTGCAGTGATTGCCTCCAAGGGCCAAATAACCCTAGTCTTCGATCGCGATGGGGATGATATCGCCGATGGCACGAAAGTGCTTGCTGGGGGATGGCCCGAGATCACGCAGTCGGTCGATACTCTGGGGGTCGCTTTCCATCCAAAGGACCACAGCCTCTGGTTTGGGCGGGGCACCGGGGATTACACGCAGGCGTACCGGATCGATGGGAATGGGAAAGCGGCGTACCATCTCGAGGAAGAGACCGGGACGATCCAGCGTCTGTCGGCCGATCTCAAAGAACGTACGACAGTCGCCACGGGAATTCGCTTCCCTGTCGCGCTACGGTTCAATGGTTTGGGGGATCTTTTTGCCACCGAACAGGAAGGGGCGACGTGGCTTTCCAACGGAAACCCGTGGGATGAACTGCTCCACATTCAAACCGGCCGTCATTACGGATTTCCACCCTACCATCCAGTGCACCTGCCGAATGTGCAGGATGAACCAAGTGTGTACGATTATCAGCCACAGCATCAGTCGACCTGTGGTCTAGCCTTCAATGAGCCACGTTTTCAAAACAGCCTCTCTTTCGGACCTGAACATTGGCGTGGAGATGCTTTCGTCTGCGGCTATTCGCGAGGCAAGCTCTACCGCACCGCTCTCGCAAAGACCGCATGGGGTTATGTCGCAGGCAATCACCTAATCGGTTGCCTTCAGCAGCTGACGGTCGATGCCGCTGTCGGTCCCGATGGATCGCTGACTGTTGCCTGCCATAGCGGTGGACCGGACTGGGGTAGCGGCCCGCAAGGGAAAGGGACCCTCTATCGCATTGTCTACCGCGATCGCCAAACCCCTCAGCCGGTCCACATCTGGGCGGATGGGCCAAGGCGTTTGCAGGTAGGGTTCGACCGGCCCGTTCCGCTGGAGTTGGGAATACAGATGCTGGAACGGTCGGTCCTGCAGCGGGGGCCTTTTGTCCATCCTGGGGATCGATTCGAGTCGCTATGGCCAGGCTATGGTGTCGTTCAAATGCAGCGGCAGTCCAAGCGGCAAACCATTCCGATCCATACGGCTCAGTGGACTCCTGACGGACGCACCCTGTCGCTGGAAACCGATGCCATCGACATGGCGGAGTCGTTTGCTCTAACAATCCCATCCCTTCTACCAGAATCCCAAGTGGACATGGATGCCAATGCCGACGCTTCCGCGTCGATTCATCCTAAGACGCTTACGTCGGTTCCCGAAACGGAACTTGGATTTGACCTGCACGGCGTGGAAGCCACTTGGCAACCCATAAGCGGAACGGCACGTCGAGCCATTCTTCCCCATCCCGATCCGATCGTCGCTCGCAAACTCTCTGGCAACAGCGATTCTCAGACCAAACTGCTGGACGCGATCGAGTTTCCGGGCACACTGACCTACTCGATGCGACTGGATACCGATCACTTGATTTTTCCGCATGTTCAGCCCAACTCGACACTGGACTTTGTCTATCCTGAGGCGACGGTGGAGCTGTGTGCTGAAAGCAATGCTCCATTCCAAGTGCGGTTCTCGGAGCGATTCGACTCCAGCGACAAAGCATCAGCGGAGGGAGCGCTTTGGATCGATGCGGTCGAAGAGCAAGGTAGATGGCGGTGGAGTCACCCAGCTAGCTCGAAAACCAGCCGAACTGGAAAGCTGTTACCTGGGACGATTGGTCCGACACTCGAAGTTCGCATTCAGACAGGGAAAAAACGACCCCTGGAATGGTCGATCGGTTGGCGACGCAAGGACAAGCCGGACACATCAGCGCTACCACGCCCTCTTCCGGTCCATCGGTTCTGGGTGCCTTGGGCAGTCGCCGCCGACTCCCCTCTTCCTTCGAAGGCACCGTTGCCTGACCAGCTAGCTGCGGGTGACTGGGGGAAAGGTCGGCGAATCTTCTTCTCCTCCACAGCCGGATGTTCCCGCTGCCATGCGATCCATGGAACCGGCCCTAGGATCGGCCCGGATCTGACCAATCTAATCCATCGTGATTACGACTCGGTCTACCGCGACATCGCGCACCCAAATGCAGCGATCAACCCAGACCATCTCAGCTACAACCTTCTGACCGCCGATGGGCAGTTGCTGGTGGGCACGCTGGAGAAGACAACGACGGGATTTCGAATCTGGGATGCCAAGGGAACGATGCAGGAAGTCGCCAGCGATGACGTGCAGACACTGAAAGTTGCCGACAAGTCGCTGATGCCGGAGGGAATCTCGGAATTGCTGGGTGAGGAAGAGATGAAGCATCTGATGGCATTTCTCTTAAAGCCGCCGCCCGGCATGCCGATTCCTGAAGGGATGCCTGGAGCCCCTCCGATACGCAGCAGGACTGAGGTGGAACGGGCTCTTCAAGGAAGTTTCGCACCTTCGGATCCACTTCGTCCCATTCGACTGCTGCTGGTTGCTGGACCGAAGGATCACGGACCGGGAGAGCATGACTATCCGGCATGGCAGAAGATGTGGTCCCAACTGATGAGCGCGGCCCCGCAGGTGGAATTGCAGTCGGCATGGGAGTGGCCCGACAGCGATCAATGGGCTTGGGCCGATGCGGTGGTCTTCTTCCAAAGAGGGAATTGGGATGACCAGCGCGCCACCGATCTGGATCGATTCCTGCAACGCGGCGGCGGAGCGACGTTGATCCACTGGGCCGTCGATGGCCGGCAGCGCGGGGAGGAGTTCGCTCAACGCATCGGATTGGCGGGTGCAGGAGCGATCGCCTACCGTCATGGACCACTCGATTTGGTCTTTCCAAAAGATAACGATCATCCGATCCGGCGCAATCTGGAACGGATGAGCCTGGTGGACGAAAGCTACTGGAATTTGGCAGGCGATCCAAACCAGATCCTAACGCTGGCCGATTCCCTGGAGGAGGGCCAGTTACGACCTCAAGTCTGGGTGCGAGAACTCGGTAAGGGACGCGTCTTTGTCTCGATTCCTGGACACTATTCATGGTCGTTCGACGATCCTCTTTTCCGACTGCTGTTGCTGCGAGGCATTGCGTGGACGGCTAGGGAATCCGTCGATCGCTGGAATGATTTGGTTTGGCCAGGTGCCGCTGTCGCTCCTGCTACCACAGGACAGTCTCCGACGGCATTATCGAATCGACCAGCGGAAATTGCTCCGCTCCCAACCAAGTGATCGTCGTGTCTACCAACGAGAAGGGAGACGAAAGGTGTCGACGGAAGACTTCGATTTGATCGTGGTGGGTGGTGGCATCGTCGGCCTTGCGGTGGCCCGCGCCGCTCTGGCCGATTCGGCCCGCGTCTTGGTGCTGGAAGCCGACTCCATGTCGCAGGGGGCTTCGATTCGAAATTTCGGGATGCTGTGGCCGATCGGCCAACCTTCTGGCATGCCGCGTGCTCTGGCCCTTCGTAGTTGCCAACTATGGCAGCAAGTCGCCACCCATGCTTCGATTCCGCTGCAATCTTGTGGCTCCCTGCATCTGGCTCACCACGAGGACGAATGGCGGGTGCTACAGGAGTTTGCTTTCCTTCCGGATTCCGCCGATCTGGAACTGCAACTCCTGGATCCTCAGGAGACGATGCTTCGGACACCTTGCGCCAATCCCGAGGAGTTGCGAGGATCGCTATGGAGTCGCTGGGAATGTCGAGTCGACCCGCGCGTCGCTGTGCGGCAAGTCGCAGCATGGCTGAAAGCGCAGGGAGCGACGATTCAATTTCAGACGATGGTGACGGGCATCGAAGGGAATCGAGTGATGGCCAGCGATGGACGGCACTGGACCGCGCCCCGCATCATCGTCTGCAGTGGTGCCCAGTGGATGTCCCTTTACCCGCAGCACCATCAACAGGCTGGACTGAAGCGATGCAAGCTGCATATGCTTCGCAGCCTCGCGCCCGAACGCTTTGTTCTTGGTCCTCATCTGGCCAGCGGTTTAACGCTGCGCCATTACAGCAGCTTTGCCGCCTGCCCCAGCCTGGAAAGCCTCAAGAGCCGCGTGCAGGCGATGACCCCGGAATTGGATCAACATGGGATCCACGTCATGATTTCCCAGGCTGCTAATGGCCATTTAGTGCTGGGCGATTCTCATCACTACGACGACCAGATCAGCCCGTTTGAAGACGATCAAATCGATGCACTCATTCTGCGAGAGATCCATAAGGTGTATCGATTACCATCCCATCAGATCACGCAGCGTTGGACCGGTATTTACGCAAAACACCCGAAACATCCCTGGATCCACCAAAGGGTAACACCTCATGTGGAGATCCTGAACGGATTTGGTGGTTCGGGGATGACGCTGAGCATGGCGGCGGGCGAGCATGCTTGGCAGTTGAAACCATAAGCTTTCTCCTTTCTGAAAG
>JBJSWM010000224.1:0-1615 GCA_046085865.1 Pirellulaceae bacterium | reverse complement strand
GTGAGAAAGAGGCGCTTCAGTTGAGTCAGTGGGATGGGGATACGATCCTTTTGATCGACCAGTTGCAGACGGAGCTGATGAAAAACGATCCAGCGACGATCAATTGGGCGGAGTGCAATCTTTTGGTTGGGCGGATCGAGGATCGCTGGACAAAACGACGTCAGTTGCTGGCGGAACTGGGACGATAGGGCAAAAGCCACTGTCAAGAGAGGGAATGGCTATGGTATTGCGATTGGAAGTGATCGATTTCAACGACCCCAGCAATCAAGCGCTGGTAGCACGCATGCCGGAGAGTGGGACGGCGGCGATTGTTTATGGGGCGCAGTTGGTAGTGCAGCAGAATCAAGAAGCGATCTTCTTCCGCGAAGGGAAGGCAATGGATCGCTTCGGGCCGGGTGTTCACCGATTGACCACTTCCAACATCCCCTTCCTTTCGAAAGTGCTCAATTCACCCTGGGAGAAGTCTCCGTTTCAGGCTTGTGTCTATTTCGTGGCCAAGCAGATTTTTCATGATCAACGCTGGGGTACACGCCAGCCGATCATGATAAGGGACCCAGATTTCGGCGCTGTCCGGCTGAGGGGCTTTGGCAAGTTTGCCTATCGGGTTTCGGATTCATCACTTCTCGTCAATAGCCTCGTCGGAACGCAGGGGAAGATCACAACTCAGGAGATCAACGATTTCCTTCGAGATTCGGTTGTCTCGGGGCTCACCGATTTTCTCTCAACAGCCAATGTCCCATTGCTGCAGCTACCGGAAAAGTTTGACGAAGTAGCGGCGGCAGCAAGGGTCAAGCTGGCTGGGGAGTTTTCTCGTTACGGACTTGAGTTGGTCCAGTTTGTTATCTCCAGTATCACGCCACCTGAGGAGGTGGAACGAGCAATTGACGCCAAGATGTCCGATCGGATGGGTCCGCGTGGGTCTTCGCAGCCGGACCGGCGTGCACCGATCGAACTCCCGGATGCGCCAGGAAGCGCTGGTCGAGAGTTGTCGCGGGCATCGAAAGAGTCGTCGGGGGATGCCTTGAATGATCCCAGCCTTAGTCTTCAGCAGGCGACAAGTCTGCTTGAGAAGGCATCGATTGAACGCGGATGGAAAGTCAACAGCAATGGCCACGATCTTCTGGTGAATGTTCCCTTGGGACAGTTTCGTCGGCAGCAGGTCAAGGTGGACTTTGGGCTAAAGAGCGACCAAGGCGACGAGTACGTTGGCCTTTGGACTGTCTGCGGTCCGATGAATCCATCCAATGCGGCGACGATGCTGCGGATGAATCAGCACCTGCTGCATGGTGGCTTTTCTCTGATGCAGACAGGTTCTTCCGAGCTCTTAGTGATACGCGCGAACCTGACCCTTGGCTCCTTGACCGTCAACCAGCTTCTGGAGACGATTGCCGCAATGGCTTGGCAGGCAGATTCGATGGAGCAGCAGCTTTCCGGGGCTCAGGATCGTTGGTAAGTGAATAGGAATCGGAGGCAGGAGGAACCGCAACGCTTTTAGGACTCCCTCCTACTGTCCTGAAGAAATCTTTTCTGGTAAGCTTTCCACTACTCCATTAGGTCGTGCTTAGGCGTTTCTTGAGAGATTCGCAGCAGGCGAGCACTTCCTGCCGATGCCGCG
>JBJSWM010000223.1:0-1552 GCA_046085865.1 Pirellulaceae bacterium | reverse complement strand
AGTTGGAAGGAGGCTTGTGGGACGAATCCCGGGGCGTATTGGGTTAGCATGCCGAGGATGAGGATTGGCACGATCAGCGTCAAACCAGCCAACGGACCGGCTAAGCCAATATCGAAGATTTCCTTGCGGTTGGCCTGCCTTCCATCCATTGCGATCACCGCTCCCAGTGTCCCGAAGGGCATGAAGGGGAAGGGGATGAAGATCGGGGGCGTTGCACGAACATGGTAGTACCTAGCCATGAAGTAATGACCCAATTCATGGGCAGTCAGGATGGCCAGAAGGCTACAAGCGAAAATCGCAGCGGAGACCCAATTGGCCAGCGCCATCCGTCGGACAACCATCCACGATTGGTTGCTGAACACCTCTTCCAGCGCAACGAGGGGTGACCAAGCGGTGATCCCGGTCCAGAAAAGCGACAGCAGCGTCAGCAAAAAGAGCCACAAACGCCATGGCTGACGCCTGGCTTGGCTTGGTTCAATCGACTCGTCCCCGGAAGGGGTGACGGGGGTGGAAGTTCGAAAAAAATCGTCGGGAAAGCGAGAGTCTCGCCAGGCTGATGCATCGCCTTTGGACATTCCAAACCTCAATGATCGTGCGTTGCAACCGAACGCCAGCCGTCCGCCTGGACAGTTGGCTCCTGGGATAGGATTTCCAATGGAACGCATTTAAAATCGGTCGCTGTTTCGTGCGTCTCTTCAGTATAGGCAACCGGACCACTTTTCGGCCCGTCGTCGCCTCCGAATTGTGCCAGCTCCTCACGAATCGTCCTGATCGCCAAGACGATTTCTGGTGGCCAACCAGGAGGATCCAGTGATTGGTCACTTTGGGGATTGGAATGCTCGCAGCACGGTTGGCCAGCTCGACAGTCTTCATTGCCTTCATCACGCTGTCGTTGGTGCTGGACCATTGGTACCCCATCGGATCGGTGCACGGTATCTGGTTAATGCCAATGCTGATGCTTTTTGGGGGTGCGACCGCCTTTGAGATGGCTTCGGCACTTTCGCAGGCGAGCGAAGAAACCGCTGCCGATGGTTCTTTGGCATCAGAAGCAACCCAGGGGCAGGCTTTGGTTGATCGATACCAAGCAACTGCCTTGGCATTGCTTCCCATGCTGTCTGCTGCACTGCCTTGGTTTTACCTTTGGCTTATGAATCGGCCTTACCCAGACGACTGTCCAATGAGCACCGCTGGCTTGCCGGTTGCCGGCATGCTGGCTGCGTATGGTGTGGCCAGCATGCTTCTGCTTCGCCGTTACGGAGATCAGGGTGGCGTTGCGGTCAAGCGATGGCTGATTCAGTTGTCGGTGGTTGGTTACGTTGGCATCCCAATTAGCTTTTGGGTGTTGTTGCGGCAGATGGAACCCAGTTGGTTTGGTTTGCTGGCTGGAATTGGGGTGGTTGGCGTTACCAAACTGGCGGATATAGGAGCCTATTTTTTTGGTAAAGCTTTCGGGAATCGCAAACTTTGTCCATCGATCAGCCCCGGAAAAAGTGTGGAAGGCGCGATCGGAGGCGCGGTCACAGCGGTCGTGGCGGCCCTTTGTTGGTTCGGT
>JBJSWM010000222.1:0-1876 GCA_046085865.1 Pirellulaceae bacterium | reverse complement strand
TCGACAGGTCGTGTTGGATTCCGGTCGGCTCATCCCGGGAAATCTTCCTGATCTTTCGGGTGCCGGCATTGCCCTTTGCGGTAGGGATCGAAGGCCCTTCTGGCCGGTGAGGGTGACTATGCCTTCCATCGACTCTCCCTGCACTGCGGTTACCTCCTCATCGGAAGGCTAGGGATGAACGTTGCGTGCCGACTTGCTGATTCCTGCCGCATGACCGTTCATCGGACTTCCAAAACGGGAAGAAACCTAGTCCATCCGATGGCGGCTTGCCACTGGCCAGTCAGCCTTCCAGAGGTTAGAAATCGAGGGATGCTTCCCCTGCGGGAAGCTTAACTTTTCATTGGATCTGCCACCGGACCGATTCCCAGGGTATCGGCAAGGAAACAGGAGTCATCATGGCTTTCGTCGGACGCAATGGTTCTTGGACGGTTGGGCACGCACTCTTTGGAGTGCTGGCGATTGGGATGCTGCTGCAGGAATCGCAATTCGACTCCATCCGCCTGATCGCGCCACTCCGTGGAGAAGATCCCGTTCCCCATTCGGATCTGGTTCGCCATGCCGAGGGGATGTCACGCATGGACCGGTTGTCGCAGCAGATGCGCCAATTGCAGCCTGGTGGACGGATCGAGGCGGCTAGTTGGGATGCCGACGGAAGTGGACTGACCTTCCGATCCGAAGGGAAGAGAAAGCGGTGGGATGCAGCGACCGGAGAGGTATCGGAAGCCGACGCTGCGCCCCCGGCATCCCCTCCCCCCAATCCCGGAAGGGGGACTCGAGGTCGCGCTGCCGTAGGCCGCGCCCAGCAACGCACGGAAGAAGTCTCTCCCGACGGCCAGTGGAGGGCAGTCCATCGCGAGAACAACCTTTGGCTGGAACCTGCAGGACAGGTCGAAGGACGTTTCCCGGTGGCGGTGACCACCGATGGGACCGAGCGACGACGATATGGAACATGCTGCTGGGTTTACGGAGAAGAACTGTTTCAGCAGGATGCGATGTGGTGGTCGCCTGACAGCCAGACTCTCGCCTATTACGAAGTGCGTGAAGAGGGGATGCAGGATTATTACTTGACGGGTGGGAACTTGGATTCCTACACCACGATTCTCGCTTCCCGATATCCCAAAGCGGGCGACAGCAATCCCGAGGTGTTTCTCTGGCTTTACGATCTCGCCAGCGGCACTCAGCGAAAAATCGATATCCCTGGCGAACCGCGGCAGTACCTCTACCGGATTCAGTTCTCGCCGGATGGGAAGGAGCTACTGGTCCATCGCACCAACCGCCGCCAGGATGTGCTCGACTGGATCGCCATCGACCTCGTGACGCTGCGACAGCGCGTCGTGGTATCGGAGAAGCAGTCGACATGGCAGGAGAATGCGCCGACCATCCGCTTTCTGGAAGATGGCCAGCGTTTCGTCTGGGAGACCGAGTCGAATGGATGGAAGCGATTTCAGCTTCGGCATCTGGATGGCCGTCACTTGGCCGACCTGACCCCAGATGTTCCCTACCCTTGTGGTGAGCTGGTGCAGTTGGATGAAGCTGCTGGATGGCTTTACTACACCGCCTTCAGCGACAGCAATCCGTACGCTGCTCAACTGCACCGCGTACGGCTCGACGGCACGCAGACGCAACGGATCACCAGATCACCACTTCATCACACCGGATTTCAAGTCTCCCCGGATCATCGACATGTTGTTGCCGTGCGGGAGATGGTCGACACCCCGCCCAGCACCTTGGTCTATGGAATGGAACAGGGGGAATGGGTGCTTGCGGAAGGATCGGCTGATGCAGCGCGCCAAGTTGGACTGGCGCCTGCCGAGTGGTTTACTTTTTCCTCCACCGACGGCACCACCACGCTGCACGGGATCCTTCAAAAGCCGGC
>JBJSWM010000221.1:0-1508 GCA_046085865.1 Pirellulaceae bacterium | reverse complement strand
CTGGCCTGAGGCTCCACCCAGTGCACTGGGTCGATGCGCTGCTGCGGTTCGACGCGGAGGAACGGAGCGCGCCGGGGCAATCGCAGGTATCGATCGAACGACGCCGCATCGTAGATGCCATCGACTGCATCCCATACCAGGCGATGATGGAGGATGATGGCCTTGAGCGAGTTGAGGGAGTCCGGAAGCTGCAGCGAAAATCGCTCGAGATCCGCCAGCCTCTGGCGACGATCGTTGGGCAAGAGCACCTCCCAGGGAGCCTCTGGCCTGAGCCGTTCTAGCCACTGCCGCACGAAGAGATCATTCGCCAAGAGCTTCGGCTGCAGCATGGCCAGCTGCTGGCGTTGAGCCAGGGTCATACGGGAGTGGATAGGGAGCGATCCCCAGCCGGCCGAATCCTTGGCCGACAATTCGCGATCGACTGCGTCGACCAGTCCAGGAGGATCCACCCGCTCCAGTCGATGTAGCAAGGCTCGCAGCGATTCGATCGGCAGGGGACGCCCCATGATCCGTGCCAACGCCTCCGTATTCAGCCTGGCCAGCGAGGGGTCGCCGGCGATCGCTTCCTCGATCTTCTTCTCGATCGCCAGAAGGTTCTCGTCCAGTCGACTGGGGAGCGACGCACCGGGATTGTTCTGCGGCGCGGCATGCTGAAGATTCGGCTGCAGTCTTCCGATGACTCGATCGATCAACGCCTGAGGTTTCTGGGGGAATTCGAGCCATAGCTGGCGATCTCGAAGTGAAGCAGCCATGGTCGATCGCGGGAAGGCCGACTCCCAGGCTCGCAGCGTCGCCTCCGCTTCCGGAAGATTGCCTTCCGCCTGAGCCACCAAGGTGGCGAAATAGAAAGCCTCTTCCGTACCGGGAATCAGTTGCGCTAAAGCGTCGCGTCGGGATGGAGCCAGGGCCATCGCCTCCAATGTCTCGAAGGACTGAGCCCATAGAGCATTGCCTTGGTATCTCATCGGATCGACTCCCGCACAGACGACCACCCACCCCATCCACGCTACCAAGCGAATCCAGCGACTCTCAGTCATCATCTACCTCCAAGCCCCCCTTGGGGCATCGCGTAGGCTCATCGCCCTTCAACCAGTCGAAAAACCCCGTTGCGATCGGCGACCTCGAGGACGATTGTTCGTCCACTGGAAATGGCTGAAAAGAGTACGGGGATCCAGCGGGGGGACGCTCCTAAGATGCCACAAGTTCCAAAATCCCATCGGATCTTTCTACGTTTGCGGTCCGCCATCGTAAGGAAGCCTGATTGGCTACCGAATCGATTCGCCTGAATCGACTTCGCATGGAGAAATCGGACGACTTCAACTATAGTCTGTGAGATCCCATTCCATTTCCATGCCTATGGAAAGCGACGCCATGCCGATCTACCTCCCCTGTCCGGGGTGCCACAGCCTGCTCCGCCCCCCCACACGCGCTTCGAATCAAGCCATTCTTCGTTGTCCGCTATGCCAGCATGAACTGGAGGCCTACGATCTGGTCAAAGGTCTTCAGCG
>JBJSWM010000220.1:0-1678 GCA_046085865.1 Pirellulaceae bacterium | reverse complement strand
AGGGCGACGCAGGCATGTCTGTTGACAGGCGATGCACCTGCGGCGGTGGCGGTGATCGGGCTCTGGGGACCGCAAGCGATCGCATTCCTACAGCAGCTTTGGGTGCCCAACCGTCCTGGTCCACTGCAGATCGATCGGATTCGTTATGGTCAATGGGAGGGCGCAGAGGCTAGCCAGCAACGCCCTGGGGAAGGGGTAGTGGTCTGCTTGGTGGGAGAGGATCGCCTGGAGATCCATTGCCACGGAGGTCGCGCAGCCGCTAGACGCATTCTAGACGACCTTCAGCAACTCGGTTGCCATCCAACGACAAACGCTCTGTGGCTGGCAACCGATCGCTTGCACCAGCGCGGCTATTTCGCGCAGGCAGCTTGGGAAGCCTTGCCGCTGGCATCGACCAGTCAAGTCGCCGCGGCGCTTCTGGTACAAAGCCGCGGTGCCATGGATCGCCAGTGGGCTTGGATTGCGGAAGCGATCGATCGCACAAGTCGTTTGGAAGCACTTGAGAAAATCGATTCGGTAAGGTGTTGGCTACCTTGGAGTCTGCAGTGGCTAAGGCCATGTCGGATCGCCTTGGCAGGACTTCCCAATTCCGGTAAGAGTTCTCTGCTGAATGCCTTCGCTGGTTTCACTCGTTCGATTGTCCACGACACACCAGGGACAACACGCGACCTGATCTCCCAGCGAATCGCTCTTGCGGGCTGGCCACTGGAGCTGATCGATACGGCGGGATTGAGACAATCTTCCGATGAGATCGAAAGCCTAGGGATCGCCGCTGCGCGGCGGATTCTGGAAGAAGTGGACTTTGTCTGGTTGCTGTCCGCGGCCGACCAGCCTTGGACATCGGACCATGAGGCGTGGATGGAGATGCTTGGGGAGCGTTGCTGGGTGGTTCGCACCAAGTGCGATCTGGAGCCGCTGGCTCACCTCCCCGATCGATTGCAGCGCGGTGCGATGGTCACCGTGCTGGATCCCCAATCGGTGGAGAGATTGGCGCAGCGTTGGCTGGATCGATGGATCCCGAAGAAGTGGACGCTTGAACAACCAGCGGTGTTCCTGCCGGAGCATGGAGAACGGCTGGATCGGCTTTGGCAAGCCGTTTCCGATGAAAATTGGGCCCTTTCCAAGCAGCTCTTGAACTGTACGGATACATCCTATAGAACCTGAACAGAGACGTTTGTTCCTGTTTGTCAGGTGCTTCGATGGCCGGACGGTATTTTGAGCTGCATTGCAAGTCGAATTTTTCGTTTCTGGAGGGTGCCTCGCATGCCCAGGAGTTGGCCGATCGCGCCAAGGAGCTAGGGTATGGGGGTCTGGCGATCACCGATCGGGAAACTTTTGCGGGGGTAGTGCGCGGGCATACGGCGGCAGCAGATCTGGGGTTGGGGTTTGTGGTGGGGGCCGAGTTGCATCCGGTGGATGGACCGGCGGTTGTTGCCTGGGCCGCGACGCGGCAGGGCTATGGAAGGCTTTGCCGGTTGCTGACCGTCGGTCGGCGCCGCGCTCAGAAAGGAAGATCGCTTCTTTATTGGCGCGATCTGGTCGCACATCGCGGAGGCTGGTGCGCGGCGTTGCGACTTCAGTTGCCCGATGCGATGACTTCGGCATTTCAGGCCCACGGCGGGCCAGACTGGTTTGTAGCGAATGCCGGCGACGACGATCTGGAAGAGGAGGGGATGGA
>JBJSWM010000219.1:0-1004 GCA_046085865.1 Pirellulaceae bacterium | reverse complement strand
CCGTGGACCACCTAGGTTGAACGCCGCATACTATGGTCCGAAATCCTGCGAAGGAAGGATCGACTGCGGGTCGACGACAAAGAACTCCCCAGCGTCCGAAACGGCGTAGAGAATCTGGTCGACTGCGGTGATCCCGGTGATGACGTTGTTGGTATTGAACCGGCCCGCTTCACGAATCTGGGTTCCTGCCCCTTGAGCCCGGTAGGCTCCACCGCGATTCGCTGCACCGCCGAACGAGACCGGGAACCCCGAATCGGGATCGAGCTGGTAGAGGATGTTATTGGCAGGCCGGAAGGGGCCACCCGAAGCCGATCCGTCTGCTGGATTGACATTCACCGAGCGATAGGTGGTTTGACCGTTGCCGCGCGAAGCGACGCCGAACATTCCCAACTGTCCAAAGTTTCCGTAGCCAATCGCCGTAAATCGCATCCCATGACCGATGCGCCCATTGCCGTTCTCCGCCTGCTCGACCGTCCATGCCGCTGCCGGATCATTCGGGTCTGGGAATCCTTGGAACGTCTGAATTCCCGAATTCGAATAGTTCCCTAGCACGGTTCCGGTGTTGGCGCCATCGATGGTGAAGAAGGTGCCGGAGTTCGCGTCGGAGGCGGTCCCTTGGACCGAGCTGTACTCAAATGCTTTGACGGTTCCATTGGGCTGAACTGCCAGATCTTCGATCGCACGGAACGTGTTCGTATCCGATACGTTCGCTTCGTAGACCCCAGTGAGCGGGTTGACGTAGAAGAACTGACCGTTGGTGCCGATGTTTCTTGCGGTGAACAGCGTCACATCGGAAAGAGTCCAAGGGACCACATCCGCTGCTGAACCAGTGAATGCGACCGCTTTGGGACCAAATGCAGTTTCGGCTGCGACATTGTCGAACCGGTCTTCGGAATAGCGAGTGAACCCATCCAGCGGTTCCACGCGCAAGTTGGGCGCTGTGGTGTTGGCCGATGAGAATTGCGACATCTGATTGTAGGCGATGCTGGAATTGCTGACGGCTA
>JBJSWM010000218.1:0-7019 GCA_046085865.1 Pirellulaceae bacterium | reverse complement strand
AGTCAGGTGGAGACATTGCAGCGGCGCTGTTTCGGAACTGGGAGAACTCAGCGCAGCGACAGCAGGCGTGGTGGCTGCATCTTGGGAGAGGTTCTTCGCATGCGACCGAATACCACCTGGCCCTTTTCCTTGAAATGTCTGCTGGATCAAATCGAATTGAATTTCGGGAAGTGCCAGATGGTGAGTCGACTGCAAATGGCCAAATCGATCTTCCTGGAGCGCGTAGACTTGGACATCGGAACGCAGGATCATCTTGGAGAGGGTTGCCGTTTGCGGTGTTTTCAGATCCCAGGCCAAGGGCTGGCCGAGGACCAGATCCAGTTGCTGAGATCGTCCGGACAACGTCCACGTATCCCCTTCTGGTCGCTGCACTTTGCCATGCCACTGCACATCACCTTCCAGCCTTGCCGTCTCGCCGTTGAACACCATGCGACCCGACCAGGCGACCTGCGGCACCTCCATCCAAACCATACCGCCGGGAGAGGATGCCTCTGGGCCCTGAAGGAACTCAGGGGGAAGGGCGAAGTGACCTGGAGAGTCCATCCAAATCTGCTGTTCCTTTTGGTTCATCCGCAACTGCGGCCCCTGCAGCATTCCCTCACCGACCGCGATCGTTGCCGGCTGGCCACTGATTCGAATGTCGTAGAATAACTGATCCAGCATCTCCATCTGCATCGCATCACCCGAGACCCTCAGTGGCCAAGCAGCCGATCCGGCTCCTGCGGCACGAAGCAAGGTGACATTTCCCTCCAGTTCCAAATCCTGAACCCAGGTCTGGCCTGGAGCCTGTACCATGTGGGTGCGAAGGAGACGGCCCAGCACCTGGAGGGGAGGATCGTTGGCAGGACTCGCACCATTGGGAACGGAAGAGGGAGCCACCGTGGTGGCAGCGCTGTCGATGGGTCGCGTCGGAAAAGCTGGCGCGTTGGCTGCTGGATTGGGTGCGGCCGGTGCAACCGCAATCGGTGCTGCCTCCTGGTAATCAAACCAGCTCTCCAGGCGATCGACCTGCGCCTGCAGCTTGGCAGTATGCAGCACCACCCCTCGCTCGGCCACCATTCTCTGAGGGCGAAAACCGGCCGCCAGCCTTCCCTGGTTGGCATGGACGGACGACGATTCCTCCTTGCTGACCCATAAATCGATCCGCTCGGCAGAGAAACTGCCCTGGGTGGTATGCGCTGCCTTGGCCTCCCCTTGAATCGAAAGCCAGTCGGTGAGACCGTCGGGAGCCAACTGCAAGGACTGCGTCCAATCGAGCTGCCACGAGGCGTCGGGGTCGATCTTGGCGATGCACTTACCTGGTCCCTTGGCGTTCAGATTCCCCAACCGATCCAGCGACCGATCGGTCGATGCATCGAGCGCATCGTTTTGAAAATCGAGCTGCTCGGACCAGATCTCCAACTGCTTCAGCTGAAGGTAGGCAGGAATCGACGCTGGGAATCGATTCCCTGGGAGGGCGTTGCTGACTTCGATCTTTCCGGCGGTCTGATCCCAGCGCAGCGACCTGGCCTGCAGTCGGTACTGCTGATCGGGTGCGTGGAGAAGTACCCAGTAATGGTCTTCCTCTTCATCATCGGTATCTTTTCCAATCGCTTCCACCAGACGCACCTGCCACGCGGCCGCTTGTGGATCCTTGGAGGCAACGGGATCCGAGGTGACATTCAGATGGATCGCCAGTTGATCACACGAAAACCGGTCAGGACGCATCCCTTCGACGTGATGCTCGATCGTCACCCCACCATCCATCGTGGCGACATTGCGCAGGAAGTTGTATTGGAACACCCGTTTGCAGCCGATGGAAAGATGCGCCGGTGGAAGATTGGCGGCGCGGGGCGACGTGGTCGAGTGGGACGGTGATGAACCTAATAGCCCTCCGTTTGGAAGTCGAATCGAAGCGCGATCCAGATACTGAAGCGATAGCGACTTGAACCCCTGGAACGGTGAACTCGATGCGCCACCGGCGTCGGCAGGCTCCGAGAGAAGCTCCTTATCCAGCTCAATCAGCAGCTCTCGACCCTCGATCTGACTTTCCCCAAGCTGGATTTGGACCGTCTGGCTGGTCCACAACGTTCGTGCATCGATATGGACGTCGCGCGTCTGGATCAGCATGTTCGACAGCGACTGGCCGGAAGGATGGATCGATCGCATCCGGATCAGGCCTCGCAGCATCCCGCCCACCAATGGAGGCGGAGCCCCTTTGAGCGGGTCGAGCCTACCGGCGAATTCGAATTCGGCTCCCTGATCGCATTCGATCAGCAGCACCTCCGATGGCTCGCCACTTCCGGAAGTGGAAGTACCCCGCGGCAACACCAGCGTCAATGGGGACAGCTGCAGGATATGATCCCCCACCTCCTTGCGATCCCGAAACAGCAACACGCCTCGTTCGGTCTCGAGAACGGTCGCTTCTCCCAACTGCCACTCTCCAGGCTGGAAATAGCGATTCCACCAGGGGGCCTGTTTTTCTCGCTGGACCACCGGGTGGACCGGATCGGACCACTCCCGATGTGGCTCCAACCACGGGACCAACAGCGTGCCATAAACTGCCGCGCCCACCAACCACGGGACCAACGCGATCAGGTAATTTCGAATCCTTCGGACAAACACTCAAGGAGTCCTTTCCGGCAAGTACGCCGATACCAGGGAACTCCAACACCCTTTGGCCCGAAGCAACCTCTCCACCAACTCCCGGATCGCCCCCTGTCCACCTTTTTGCTGAAGCACCCAGTGACAGGCCTGCCGTATTTCGATCGGAGCATCCGCGACCGTCACCGGTAAAAGCACTTCCTGCAGCAACGGCAAGTCGGGCAGATCGTCGCCGATGTAACAGACTTCCTCCAACGTCACTCCCCACTGATCGATCAATTGCCTAGCGACCGACAGCTTGTCGTGAACCCCCAACCGCACCGCATCGACCCCTAAAGCCTCGGCTCGCTGCCGCACAACCAACCCATCTCGCCCGGATATCCAAGCGGTTCGAAAGCCAGCCTGGCGCCATAGCTGAATGCCAAGTCCATCGCGCACGTGGAAGCTCTTCAGCTCTTCCCCACTTCGATCGAACCATAGACGGCCATCGGTCAGGATGCCGTCGACGTCCGAAAGCAAGACGCGAATCGACTTGGCCTTCTGGTGATCGTGCATGTTCCGGGATGTTCCAAGCGGCAGGCAGTGAAAGGGATCGGGATTCCTGACCCAACTAGCGATTCAAGTTTCCGGCGGGGAAAAGAGCTTCAGCGATCCCATCGGTCGAACTGCCGAAGCGGCCATCGTTCCTTTTCCGAAGAAATCACTCGTCGGGGTACGATCCCCGAAGAGATTTAGCAGGTCGGTGATATCGAGCACCCCGAGTGCCTGATGCGTGGCGTCGACCACAGGCAATTCGCTGTACTTGCCTTGCCGCATCCGTTCGATCGCTTCCGTCAGCCGGCTTCCAGCGGCAGCCACCGCGCATCGCGCCGTCATGACCGACTCGATCGTCGCGTCCAGATGCTGATCTCGATTGCGTTCCAGCAATCGCGCAAGATCGCTGTCGGTAAAGATCCCAAGGAGTTTTCCCGTGGGATCCACCACCAGCATCGCGCCGCTTCTGCGTCCCGTTTGAGCGCTGGCGACCAGCGCTTCGCGAACGGTCGCTGTGGGGCCGGTGACGCGACACTGACCGATCGGACGCATCGCCTGCTCGACCAGACAAAGCCGCCTACCCAAAGCACCGGCGGGATGATTCTTCGCGAAGTCCTCCG
Organism: Pirellulaceae bacterium; assembly: GCA_046085865.1. Lineage (GTDB taxonomy): Bacteria > Planctomycetota > Planctomycetia > Pirellulales > Pirellulaceae > JBEISR01. The sequence goes on along the minus strand of JBJSWM010000218.1, from coordinate 3,282 downwards.
CAGAAAACTGCCTCTTCTGCGTCAACACGATTGCCAGTGCGTCCCCCAATCCCAGCATGGCCGTGGTGCTGGTCGTGGGGGCCAAACCCAAATGGCAAGCTTCCACTAAAGGGGGCAACACCACGCACAAATCGCTTTGCCTAGCCAGCCGACTATGTCGCTGACCAGTGACCGCCGCTCGCCAACAGACGCGCCGATCCAGCATCGGCAACAACTGAATCAGCTCCTGCGACTCGCCGCTGTGCGACAGAAAGAGGACGGCATCCTCTGGACGCACGGCTCCCAAATCGCCGTGCAGCGCTTCCGCAGGATGAAGAAAATGACTGGGGGTTCCCGTCGATGCCAGAGTGGCTGCAATTTTCCGACCAATCAGACCCGCCTTGCCGATTCCCGAGACCAACAGGCAACCCTTAAGTCGGTAGATCCGCTCAGCAAGTTCCAGAAAGGTTTGATCCAGCGTGGTAGCGAGATCCTCCAGGGCGCGAGATTCCAGCCGAAGAACCCGCTGCGCTTCCTCCAGAAGACGACTCCCCTCCGCCGACTCCATCGGCGCCGCTTGTTCCATCTTCCACCTCGGACATCCTTGCCCGGAAAATCGCGCACGGTGCCAACCGCAATCGCTGGCCGACGACGTACCGAACCGCCCACACGCCGACTACCCTACTCCATTTCCGACAGCAGGACAATTCCGATCGACAGGGCTGTCAGCCAAGGATCATTAGCTAGCCAAATCAGCCGGTCTCCAGTCGGCGGCTGGATACAGACGGGCGATTGAAGCCGCTTTTTCGTGATGGACTGCGGAAATGCCTTTCGATAGGGCCTCAGAGGAATCGGTTCCGTCCAGGCGAATGGGAGATCACTTGGTCTGCGCGTTGGCAATCCAATCTTCACTTCGATCGAACCATTCATGATCCGTCAATCGCTCGACCTCCTCAGCAGGAATGTCTAGATCGTCGGCCAGTTGGCCCAGTTGCTTGGGACCACCACGAAAAATACGATCCCAGATCTGCTCTCGCAATTGTTCTTCTTCAGTCGATGGCATTGCCTGTGGCTCCTGCGCGAATGAGACGGTGAATTCCGATCGACGCAAAAGCTACGATGGAACGACAGCTTGTTCCGAATTGTTCGATTCAACGGCACAGCAGGATCGATCGATCACCACCCCGGGAGCCGCTGGCGTGCCTCGAAGCGAACCCTCGGAGACCCGAGTGAAAAAGGCTCCCGGTGCTGCGATCCTCGCTGCTCCTTCGCGATAGGTAACGAAGCGATCTTCCCGTTCATCCCACAGGTTCATCTGGAAGCAGGCCCAGACATCACGCATGGAAAAACTGGTCTCCAGCGGTCGCTGCAGCTCAGCGATCGAACCCATCGCTTCGGGAAGTCGGTAGAAAGGGATCTTCGAATTGAGGTGATGGACATGGTGGTAGCCGATATTCCCGGTGAACCAGTGCATCCAGGAGGACATCCGAAAGAAACTGGAAGACTGAAGGGCGGCATCGACATAATCCCAATTGTCGGCCTCGCGCAGCTTGCAACCTGGAAAATTGTGCTGAGCGTAAAACAGGTAGGAACCAAGGCCGCAAGCGATCGTCAGCGGAACCAGTAGGCCCAGCAGCAGAGTCGGCCAGCCCATCGAAATCGCCGCGCCGATCAGGAGCCCATGGAGCAACAGTGCGGCCCCTGCATCCCAGTGCTGACGAGGCCGGAGCAGGAACGGAATCAATGTCATGTTGATCAGGAAGATCGAGATGTAGCCGCCAGCAATGATCAGCGGATTCCGCGATACGCGATACATCAATCGCTCCCGCCAACCCGCATCGTGATATTGCTGGCAGGTGTAGACAGGGAATGAGCCCGGATGCTCGCCGAAATCCTTGCAGTTGGTTTTGTGATGGGTGTTGTGCGAGTCGGCCCAAACCGAGGAGGGGCTAAGCACCACCCAACCGAAAAGATTCAAAATCGCATTGGCCCACTTCGACCGCTTGAAAATGGCACCGTGCTGCTGATCGTGGTAGATGATGAAAACACGAACGATCAGAAGTCCAGTCAAAAGACTGGCAGGGACTCGTAGCCAGAGTGGCGAGGGCGACCAGGCAACAGCCCAGGCAAGTAGCATCAGCGTCAGAGCAACTGCCAACAACTGCCAGCTGCGTGAGATATCTTCTTTGGCAAACGGGCGGGTTGCGATCAGCAGTTCTTTGTGGTTTCGCATGCAGTAGGCTTTCGAGAGGGGGGATCGTCGCGCCACTAAGTGAAGGGGGAGACTGCCACCCGCCCACCCGAATCAAACCTGATGGCCACCACACCAAAACGGCATAGGCCCGATTCCGTAACTGACTGATTTTCCAGGATAGAGCAAGCCACTATGGGGACCAACACCGAATGCCATCAAGCGGTTCGAAAAAGGGGAAAAACGGTAGAATTTCTTTTTCGCATCCACTCTCCTCAGTGGTTCTCAACGCGGTTCGATCGATTCAGTCGACCGATCGATGTCGCTACCGGTAGCATGGTTCAACCCACCAACCAAAAGCGAATCGATCGAACCCCTCGCACCCAGAAGAAAAGCCGCCTCGGTTGAGACGGCTTGGGGACGGCATCCAAATCGGCATTTTCTGAAGGTTCGATCACGAACCCTGCGCCTTCGCAGACACCACCAAGTGGCTAAGGCGGCTCTTCAGTCGCGACGCCTTGTTGGTGTGAATCATCTTCTTGGCTGCGGCTTGGTCGAGTTTCTTATAGACCGCAGGAATCAACTTCTGTGCTTCCTCGATCTTCCCACCCTTGACCGCCTCACGAACGTTCCTCAGCATGCCACGCAGCACCGACTTGCAGGCGCGGTTGCGTGCCCGATCTTCCAAACTTTGACGCAGACGCTTCTTGGCACTTTGGGAATTCGGCATCGAATCAACCTAAACCGTGTTAAAAGGATTCCAATCCAGGCAGGTCAACCAACACACCCGCCACTCGCTGAGGGCAATTGCCCCGCCCTCCCGAAAAGCCTTCGAGGTCCCGTATCATGGAGGATTTTTCGGAGATTGTCCAGGACAGCTTTGGCAAAACTCTTTTTTTCCCGTCGTCTCCACCCCACAATCAAAGCCGACAGGATCAGGACTTTCTATGGACCCCCTCTCAAACCACTCCTTCAGGGGGAAAGGCAGGGATCGTGGCCGGTGAAGTTTATTGTGTCGGTGCAGGCCCTGGCGAGCCTTCTTTGATGACTTTGAGAGCCGCGGAAATTCTTTCGATGGCCGATGTGGTGCTTTACGACCGGTTGGTGCACCC
>JBJSWM010000217.1:0-6498 GCA_046085865.1 Pirellulaceae bacterium | reverse complement strand
CCAAAACACCAGATGGATTCAAAAAGCTGTTGATTCGTCTCTTTGGCGACCCTCGAGAATGAAGAAAAACTAGCTGCCCGAGTCGATCTTCTCTGCAAAAAACCAAGCCGCTGAGAAGGGAGCTAAGTCTGCATCTCGCACGCCTTCAGAGGATTGGCAAAAACGAAAAGTGATTCCTTCCCACGCAAATCATCGCGCGGTTCGCTTGACCAATTCCTCTTGCTGATCGATTCGGATTGGGACAGGATCGATCGCATCGGTTCACCGCCATTTAGGTAACGTGTCGGCGTCGGACGCCCCGTCAACCATTCTCCAGGAACCACTGGATCGCTTTGCGGTTGAGCTCCCCAGAGTTGCGTGCCCCGATCTTCCGTTTGATGTTCTCACGATGGGAGTCGATGGTGTGCCGGCTGAGATGCAGCTTGCTGGCGATCACACCCGTGGTCAGCCCTTGGCCGATCATCCGAAAGACTTCCAGTTCGCGGTTGGAAAGCAACTCGGTCGTCTCCCGAGTCTCTCCACTCCCTTCCAGTGCCTGGGCGATCAGACGCCGCGACAACTGGAAACTGACAAACCGTTCTCCGCGCAGCACGGTGCGGACGGCCTCCAGCAGTCGCGTCTGGGATTCCTGCTTGTTCAGATATCCCGATGCCCCTGCCCTGAGAACCCGTTCGCCGTAGAAATTCTCCTGAAACGCAGAGATCGCCAACATCTTGATCCTAGGATGCCGGTTTTTGACCTGCTTGATCACTTCAATCCCATTTCCGCTTCGCAGAGAGATATCGATCAGCATCAGGTCGGGCTGCATCTTCTCGACCATCTCCATCGCCTCATGCTCCGTCTCCACCTCCCCACAGACTTCAAAATCGGGCTGTGTAGCAAGATTCAACGAAAGTCCCTGACGCACCAACGGATGATCGTCGACGATCAGAATTCTGGTCTGTTTCATTCGATAGCTCCATTTTGACCTGCGGGAGGAAAAGGCGAACTCGATGATTTCATTTCATCGGAGTGTCCTTGGTAATCACTACGATCACGATCGGCCGCAGGAAGGATACATCGAACGGTGGTTCCTCCCTCCGGTATCGGTTCAATCTGAAACACGCCATTCATCAACTGGACTCGGTACTCCATGGTTCGCAAGCCCACTCCGTCGCCATTTGATGAAGGATGGAAACCGTTCCCATTGTCGCTCACTTCCAATCGGATTTGGTCTTGGAGAGCCTGCAGCAGCACCTTGATCCGACTGGCCTTGCCATGGCGGATGGCGTTGCTGATCGCCTCCTGTGCGATCCGATAAAGATGACTTGCTGCCGTGTCGTCGGAAATCCCAACGGATCCATTGACCACGAACTCGAAGGCGATTTCGGGGCCCGCCGTCTCGGTCAGCCTCTTAAGTGCCTCCGGCAAGTCGTCAGCACGCACAGGACTTGCAAGAATTCCTCTCGCCAATGCCTGAACATGCTTTTGGGCGTCGGCTAGCCCTTCTGTCAGTTTTTGCGAGATGGTATGTAGTTTGGCAAGCCGTGGGTTTTCTCGGGTCGCTCGGGGAGTCGTGGGAGCGTCGGGGATGCGATCTTCTCTTTCCCCAATCTGCTCGATGGCATGGTTTACCGCAGACGCGAAAAGGGCGAGTCCCGTCAATTCCTGCTGAATGCCATCGTGCAGTTCCTGGCCAATCCTTCGCTGCTCGTCCGTAGCCGCGCGCAGGATGCTCCGCTGCAGCTCCCTCCGTTCGGTGACGTCACGAATGAAAACGGCAAATCGTTCGTCCCCCAGAATACCGACCAGGGAGATTTCGGCAGGGAACTGCCTTCCATCCGATCGCATCATCATCGCTTCCTGCACTCCTTCATTACGCCGCAAGGCAACCTTCTGAAGGTAACGCCGAAAGGAATGGCCAACGGAACTGCGAACACCGCTGGGGATGACCGCTTCCGCGTTCTTCCCGACCAGCTCCTCACCAACGCATCCGAACATCTCCTCGCACCCAGGATTGATCGCCAAGATACGCTCCTCCCGATCGAAGACCAGAATGGCATCCGAAGCGGCATTGAGAATCGCTTGCAACATGGCTTCTCGATCCTGCAGCTCCCTTTCGATGGTCTTTTGGGAGGTGACATCGCGTACCACCATGACACATCCTTGGACCGCCTGCTGGGGATCGAAAATCGGATTGGCGCTAAAGCAGCCAACCCAGGAATCCCCACCGTCCGCTCGGCAGATCGTGTACTCGGTTTCCTCCACCCGCTCCCCTCGAAGCGCCCGATGAATCACCCCCTCTTCCCTGTCGATCGCCCGCCCGTTGGGCGCGGTCATGCGAAACAGCGAACCATAATCTCCCAGTTTAGAAAACACTTCCAAGCGGCTTGAAAAGCGGTGCAAATCGACAAATGCTTGGTTGAACTCCAGTGGACTACCCTGCTCATCGGTGATCAGTAGTGCATCGTTCATGCATTCCATGGCGGCACTTAGCTTGGCTTGGTTTTCCAGTGCGGCCCATTCCGATCGCCTTTGGGAATGGAGGTTGAAACAGAATCCCAGCCACTCCTGAATGCCACCTTCGGCGTCTCGAACGGGTACGGCATGGACCGATGACCAATGCCACTGCTGATCGCGTCCAAGGATGCGGTGTTCGTTGGAGAAAGGCACTCCTTGTTCGATAGCTGCATTCCATTTTGCGACAGCCATCGCCAGATCGTCGGGATGAACCATCTTCGCCCAACCATCACCAAACAATTCTTCTGCGGGTTGGCCGGCGTAGGCGATTCGGTCATGCTGCGGAACCGCCTGTTGTTCCGATACCGAACAGGTCCATGTCACGGCCCCCAAGGCACTGGCCAGCAATTGAAAACGACTCTCAGATCGTCGCTGGCCATCGCGCATTTGCTCCATGGCGATCCAGGAGGCCATCTGCCGGACGAACAGTCGAACCCAAGGGAAGACGACGGGATCTGGACACCAGTTCGAACGGCCGCTCACCGCCAAGGCGCCCAGCACTAGCCCCTCGGCAACTGTCAAAGGGATAGCCACCTGGGAGTGACCGCAGGATGTGTCATCCGACCGCTTGCTTTGGCCATCTTCCTCGAACTCTGCACCATTCCCCGCCTGGACCAAAACAACTTCCCGCTTTTCGATCGCCAAGTCGACCGCTTCTGGGGGTTTCGAGTCGATTTCCCCATCGGTCGCATCGTTCTGCTGCGCCTGCACCTGCGCCTTCAAAAAAAGTTGTTTTTCCTCAGGATCTCGCAGATACAGACGAACCGATTCGGCTTTGGTGATCTGCAAAACCTGCCTCAGAAGGGTATCCAACCATCCACGCAAGGCCGAGTCACCGGAGGGTGGCGGAACCAGTTCCTCCAACCATCGAAGTCGCAATCGGCTTTGATCCAGGGACCGTGAAGCCCTCGCTGCCTGCGTGGCGAATTGGACGAAGTCCGCCATGGCGGCAAGCCATCCCACATCACCCAGGTGGAACGGATCCCGGTTGCTTTGGCGAATCATCCAGAGTGCACTCGGTTCCTCACCACCCCAAAAAAAGGGAATGGCCAATGCTTCATGGAAAGCAACCGGGACCTTGTTTGAGAAAAAATCAGTGCGTTCGCCTCCGCAGAACAATTGGGGCTTTTTCTTTTCCAACACCAAGCCGCTTGGACATTCCTCCATGGTCATCCAGTCCGTTTCCAGTCCGCCAAGAGCCCCGAAACCAAAGCTCCATCGACATCGATTTCCGCCCTCAGACGATTCTGAAGTGAGGATTCCAGCCAACTGAGCGATGCATTCTTTCGCGGCTTGTTCAAGCAACTGCTGGCAAGCGGTCTTTGGGGACTGAAGGAACGATCGCAGCAGGCCAAAGGAGAGTTGCTGGATCGACTCACTTCGTGCCGTCGCCGTTCGTTCTTCGAGTCGCTCCGTGCAACAAAGTTGCTCGAAGAAAGCCCGAGGTTCGTCGCCGCGGTGGTGGTCGACTCGCATGGGAGTTCCTTTTCTGCGATGTGGTGTGATGCAACCCGCAATGGTTGACCTCGAAAGAAAGTCCTATCCATTGTGACAGCTCGCGGGAAGGTAGGTTGGCTGCTGAGGGTTCCATCGGCTGGCCTTTCATGGAAATGTAATCGGACTGGCCATCTCTGGAATATGGCGGATTCCCCTATTCCGTTTTGAGAACACTTTGCTTTGTGGTGTGAGCGGCACACGATCGATTGCTAAGCCGCTGTCTCTGGTGCACGACACCACACTCGATTTCAAGTTCCACTCGATTGGTTTCGCGATGCGTCGTCGCATAATTCCAACGGTCGTGGATCGACGGGAACAAGGAGCCCATGGTCGACAGGGAGAGGTCTTACGATCTGCAGGGACTGAGCACTGGAGGAAAGAAGAGGGAGTGCATCATGAGAATCATGATCGCCGATCGGGACTGGGATCTCTTGGATGGTCTTCGCGAGACGCTTGGGGAGCGTGGGCATGAAACACAGATCGCGACGGGTGGACTGGAGTGCATTTGGCAGTTGCGAGAAGCGCCCCCCGACATGCTGGCTCTTGGGGATGGTCTGTTGTGGGGTGGGGGGGATGGAGTGCTGGCGGTGATGGCGCAGGAGGCACAGCTGCAGGAGATCCCTGTGCTGCTTCTAGTGGAACACGGGAAGCGATCTGATTTCATCCGCCACCCGCTGGTGGTTTCCGTGATTCGATATCCAGCGCCTTTGCACGAAATGGCCAGGCAATTCGCACTTCTAGCGCTGTTGTGCGATTCCAGTTCATTCATCGATCGGGATGTGGTAAATCCCGAACACGGCCATGGGCTCTCGACAGCCAGTCCAGCCGTCAGTTGGTAAACAGGACACGGACTGAACCGGACCAGCCTCTCCGCATGGCTCGGTGCTCTTCCGCACCAGCCGAAAGGAAGTGTCGAGAGGGCGAATCATCTCTTGGGATCCATTCCTGACTGGGGATGGAATCGAAGCTGGATCTTTGTTTTTCGCGTTGCACCAAGATCCAGCGAACGGAGGCAAATCAACCTGGCGCTAGATCGACTGCAGATCGCATTGGGCTCATCGCGGCCTTGGCAATGCAATTTTCATCAACTCAGGATTCTCGAGAAAAGGACCGCAGCAATGAAGAATGACAGTGAACTGAAACGGGATGTGGAGAACGAACTGATGTGGGAGCCAAGCGTCACCGAAGCTCACATCGGCGTCAGCGTCAGCAACGGCGTGGTGACATTGAGCGGCCATGTGCCTTCCTATTATGAGAAGTGCTGCGCGGACCGAGCTGCCAAGCGGGTCTATGGCGTGAAAGCGGTCGTCGACCAGATCGATGTCAAACTTCCGGGCAGTGCCACACGCACCGACGAGGATGTCGCGAAGGCCTGCTTGCAAGCCATCTCGCAGAATTACTCGGTACCAGAGAACAAGGTCAAACTGCTGGTGCGAGCTGGCTGGGTGACACTCGACGGTGAGGTTGAGTGGCAGTACCAAAAGGAAGCCGCTCTTCATTCTATCCGCCACCTGATAGGTGTTCGCGGTGTCAGCAACAACGTCACGATCAAGGCTCATATATCGCCGCGCGATGTGCGCAATCGAATCGTTGCCGCATTTCATCGGAATGCCGATATCGATGCTCGCCGTATCGATGTTGAAGCGAACGACAGCAAGGTGATTCTTCGCGGCAGCGTCCGATCCTGGACGGAGAAAGAGGAGGCGCAGCAAGCAGCGTGGGCCGCTCCCGGTGTCACCGCAGTGGAGAACCAGTTGTCGGTCAATCCATGAACGGAATCATCGAGTCGGGTTAGGGAAACACCCCGCAGTCCAACAAGTAGCAGGGTGTAACGAGCGGAAGGAATGCAGCAGCAGGAGACCGTGATGCCGGGGGATCGATCACCACTGGAAGACAACTCTCCTGATGGAGGGAGCCCCCAGCATCCATCGCCGATGCGCTGGATGGATGTCGCTAAGACCTGTGTTCATTTTCCTGATGCAGCATCTGCGGAAAAGCCAAAGGACTCTGACGATCGACCAGCAGCAGACCAAGGGAAACTCGCCGCCTCTTTCCGCAAGTGGCACGGGCGCCCAAGAAAGGCCTCAGGGCCGATCTGACGGACTGGCCCGCAGAGTTTTCCAAAAGGGGCATGGAGCAGGAGGTGGGCCCCTCAAACGCAACGACTCGGAAGCCAAAGCGACATGGCTTCCTGACAAGGGAGTGGCTTTGAGAAAGCAGGTAGATAGAGAGGAGGTCAGCATCGGTTGCCTGCGCAGGCATCGGCTCGCGAAGTGGCCAGGAGTTCCGAACGTTGCACGCCGCGGAATAATCGATCCGCGTGGGTAGAACCTTGCTGTCAGCCGGGATGGACTGGCAGCCTGGAAGACAATTTTTATCTGCTTGTCGAATTGAAATCTTAAGGAACCTACAGGAGAGTAACCATGCGTTATGTGATACGGGACCGCGCTGCCAACACAGCGGTCCATACCTTCTACTTAGTGCTGATCTTTTTTCTTCTGG
>JBJSWM010000216.1:0-2026 GCA_046085865.1 Pirellulaceae bacterium | reverse complement strand
GCTTCGACACGGTATCGAGGCCCTAAAAACTTGGCAATCGTCTTCGCCTTGGCGGGAGACTCGACAATCACCAAGGCCTTCTTTTTGTCGCTCGCCATAACTCGTCGCGCTTTCCTTGCCTCTCCGGATCAATCCAACGTCTTTTGCCATTGAGCCCGCGGGGCACCAGAAGACCCATCGAACCGACTAAAGGCCCCCAACCCACCGATTTTACTCGCTGGGAAAGTCACCGTCGGCCAAGGCCAAAGGTGACTGGACTGCCTCAGCCCGGCACCACTTCACCGATGGAGGCTAGCGTTCCGCGGCGACGGTGGCTAGACCCCAAGCCGACAATCTGAACGGGCGATTGGATTCCAGAACTGTCGGGCGGCAGGCAGGCCGCTACCACGGGTCGATCCCGCTGGAGAAGGGTTGCGCAGACCCCCTAAGCCGCCAATGGACTGGGGCTATCCGAACGATTTTCACCGACTTGCCGCTTTCCAGCCGAACGGGAGACGGAGGGCAAAACTTCAGAGATCGGGTCCATTGGGTGCAGGCTTCCAGACGATCCGAAAGCCCTCCAGATTTCTTCCGAAGCCTTTTTTAGCTGCCTTGATCTGGAATTTGGAAGCTTGCGATCGATCGGGAGCGAGCCGCAATTGTCAGGATGTTGGAATTGCGTCGCAGGCTCGATTCCCTAAAATGCGGAATTCCTGTCAACTTGCACGCTTGTCGCAGATCGACCTTCATTGGGTGGGTGCATCATGGCCAGTCCTTTCACAGTGTTTCGGAAGAATCAGCGTTTGGCCATGGCGATCCTCGTCGGCGTGGCTCTGCTGGCCTTTGTGATCGCACCTGCACTCCAGAGTGTGATCGATCGTTCCTATCAAAATATGGCAGCCGGTTCGGGGGCAAAGCGGACCTTGGTCTCCTGGAGGGGGACTAGCGTCAATGGGGAGCAGGCACAGCGACTGCTTCAGAAAAACTACCAGTGCCAGTCTTTTCTTCAGCGGGTCGCCAGCGAAGTCATCAAGGGAGGGGGCAGTCCCAAGGTTCCCGGATTCCGCTCCGATGGCCGTTCGATCGACTTGGGACTAACCCCGAACAACCGGACCGCCGTCCTTCGATCCCAAATTCTTGCCGCCAAGGCGAAGGAGATGGGAATCGATTTTGACGATTCGGCTGTCGATTCGTACCTGCGGGCTTTCACCGACGGCAGGATCAGCACGCAACGGTTCGCGGAAATGATGCGGGAGCAGGACAAGCTGTCTCGGTTTGATCTCTATCAGTTTCTGAAAACCGAATTTTCGGCCAATGTGATCGAAAAGGCAGCGATGGCCGGCCTGGCCGATGGGAGTATGCCGGTTCTGACCCCGGGCAAGAACTGGCAGATGTTTCTTCGATTCCGTCAGCGGGCCAGGATTGAAGCGTTCCCGGTGCTCGTCGATGACTTCCTGCCGCAGGTCACGGAAACCCCATCGGATGCCGAATTGCAGACCTTATTCGATGCAGGAAAGGAACGACCTGCGGATCGGTTTCGTCCCGAGCCAGGTTTTCTTCGCCGCTACGCAGCGGATCTGGAGTTTGTCAGCGGCAGTTTGGAGAAATTCGTATCGGCCGAGCAGGCGAAGCTGACCGAAGAGCAGATTCTGAAGGCCTACGAAGAACGAGTCAAAGAGGGGAGGTTCCAGGTTCCTGTTCCGGCGACCACAGAACCCCCAACTGCCGCGCCGGGTGCCACTCCGCCCACCCAGCCAGAACAGGCGACTCCCGAACCGGCACCTGCCAACACACCGGAACCCAGCTCTTCCACACCTGAGCCCGGCACCCCTGCCGATCCCGCGAATGCCCCCCCTGCCCCCTCTCCATCCAACGACGGGGCGGTACCTGAGAAAACTCCTCCGGCTGGCGATCGTCCACCGGCCGTTGAAGCACCGGGGGAACCGGGAGGCGGAGAGCCGGCGGCTGGTGACCAGGCGCAGCGGACCGGCCGCTCGGAAGTCCGGTTGGTGTCCTTCCAGGAACAGCCTGCCACGGAAGGTGCGGT